>JBGOZL010000198.1:0-5108 GCA_041480185.1 Anaerolineae bacterium | reverse complement strand
GGCGAATTAGCAGGAATACGGCCAACGTCGCGACCGGCCAACCAAACGCGCTTGCCAGATTTGACAAGTTCGAGAGCGATCTCAGACCCGGAATTGCCGGCACCAACAACCAACACAGATTGGGCTGGGATTTGTTGTGGGTTGCGATATAAGCCAGAGTGCATTTGAAAAATGGACGAGTCGAGTTCTCTGGCAAAAGAAGGTATGGAGGGCAGTTGGTATGGTCCGGTAGCGACAATCACATGACTGGCATGGAAATTGGAAGTGTTTGTGGAGATGTGATAACCCTGTTCATTACGGCCGAGAGTCTCGACTTTAATGCCATGCCTGACCGGCAGACTGAATTGTTTGGCATATCCTTCCAGGTAATCAGCCACTTCGCCTTTCGCCGGGAAATAGAAATTTGGTTGGGGAAAAGGTTTTCCTGGCAGACCATTGAACTGGCTGGGGGTAAACAATCGTAGGCTATCCCAGCGCTCACGCCATGAATCGCCGGTACGCAAGTTTTCATCCAGAATGACGAAGTTCACTTCCTGACGCGCAAGAAAGTAACCGGCAGCCAGACCTGCCTGCCCGCTGCCGATCACAATCGTATGATAGGATTCTTCTTTGGTCAAACCTTTGACTTGTTCTGTGAACATTTCTTGCTCCTTTCGATGCAAGTTATGGTTTATTAAATACAGTAAGGGTAATGTGATATAATATATCAAATTAGATAAAGAATGTCAAGATATCATGATTAATGAAAAATCAACAAAACGAACCTATGATTCCAGGCGCCGAAAAGAGCAGGCGCGCCAAACCCGTCATGCAATCATCGATGCAGCGCAACAATTGTTCGTTGAGCGTGGTTATTGGGGAGCGAGTATAGATGCAATTGCTGAAGCAGCTGCTGTGGCGCCAGAGACTATCTACGCGACATTTGGCAACAAGCATGAGATTTTGCACCATTTAATCAATATCTCTGTGGGAGGGGATGAAAAACCAGTGCGTGTAATAGACCGATCCGAGCAGCAGACCGTGCTACACGAGAGAGATGTCCACCGCCTGGTTATAGGCTTTTCCGAGGGCATCACCAGGATTATGAAACGAGCTGCCCCGATCTTTGCCATTCTGGCGGAGGCCGCCAAAAACGAGCCAGAATTGTCGGACTTGCAAAACAGGCTTCGGTCGGAGCGCCTTGAAAATATGCATATGGTAGCCAGGGCAATTGGAGACCTGACCCCCCTGCGAGTAGACATCTCACAGGCCGCCAGCACGATATGGGCCTTAACCAGCCCGGAACTGTTCTCCCTGCTGACAGTTGCAGGCAAGTGGACAGGGTCGCAGTATACAGACTGGTTGCAAGACTCGCTGGTCAGACTCTTATTCCAGGACGAATTAAATCATAACCCCATTTAATCAGGCAAGTCAGGGAATATAAAAATTGAGGTGGTCAGGGTTTCATAATCGCACGGCGAACGAGGTGATCATTCAAAATAAAAGACGCTCCGCAACTTGGGCACATACCAACGAAATTTATCGACCGCGAACCAAGTTTTCTACCTTAAAATTGGTTGAGTGGAATATGAGCGGAAACTTGACAAGGGATACGATCTGATTTTTTTTCTGCATACAATTTGATTAATTCTTTTGGAGACCCCTGCTTGACTTTAACTTCAAACGGCATAGAATAATATTTGATAATTTATACCCTCGTTAGGTGAGGCGTCAGCGTGAGACACAGGCCGCTGTCCCGAAATGTCCAAAGACACCAAGGGATAGACCAGGCGAGGCCGGATTAAGGCTTCGCTCAAAGTGGCTGGGAATTCAGCCCCTACGACACGCAGTGCCAAAACTCAACCAGGGGGTAACCGGACGGTTTATTGCCGTTCGGGGTGTTTGGTTAATAAAGCCTCCCTGGGTGCTTTTTGGGAGGCTGCCTGTTTAAGCCTTTCGTGAATATACCGGGCCGCGAGCCTGGTCGCTTCTTCCTAAGCGGAGGTGGCATATGTCCGATCCAATAAATGACTCATCTTCCAAGCTTGACAGCTCGGGGATCATGCGCATCATCACTGTGCTGGGCACGCTGGTCCTCTTCGCCGTGATCCTGTTCAGTCTGGCAGGCCGCCTGGACTGGTGGGAGGCATGGATCTTTCTGGGCATCTACCTGGGCGGGATCACGGCCAACGGCTTGTGGAGCCTGCGGCACAACCCGGAAATGCTCAATGAGCGCGGACGGGTGGGTGAAAACGCCAAATCGTGGGACAAGGTGATTGGGCTGGTCTACATGATTCTCCTGTTCGCCATCTACATTCTGGCAGGGTTGGATGCGCGCTACGGCTGGTCGACTGTTCCACTGTGGGCTATGATTCTGGGAGCGGTGGGGTTCATTATCTCTCTCGCCATCGTGTTCTGGGTGATGACCGCCAACACCTTCCTATCCACTTTCGTGCGCATCCAGGAAGAGCGCGGCCACACCACGGTCACTGGCGGCCCTTACCGCTTTGTCCGCCATCCCATGTACGTTGGTGTCCTTTTCATGTCTTTGGGCATGCCCCTGTTGCTGGGCTCTTGGTGGGCGATCATCCCGGGTGTACTCAACATCTTTCTTCTCATTGTTAGGACGTCCCTGGAGGATCGGATGCTGCAGGCTGAGCTGCCGGGGTACATGGACTATACCAGGCAGGTGCGCTACCGCTTGGTCCCGGGCGTCTGGTGACCCGTCCGACGAAATTGAGGCAATCCATGTCCAACGTGAACCACCCATTACCGGCATCCGTCCCCACTCCCCGGAAAGTATCATTGGGCAGGCTGCTGCTGCAGTTGTTCCTGCTGCTGGCGTTGCTCCTGGGACTCCTGCTCCTGGCTGCCGGCCGGCCGTATTGGATCCAGGCCTGGGTCTTCAGCCTGGCTTTTTTCGCTTTCCTGTTGTCCTATGGGATTTGGACGCTGCGCCATGACCCGGCCCAGCTTGAAGAGCGCAGCAAAATGGGGCGGAACGTGCGAAGCTGGGACAAGGTCATCATGTCGCTCTACTCCGTCCTGCTCTTCCTGCTCCTGATATTGTCCGGGTTGGACGGTGGCCGGTTTCGCTGGGCGCTTGCGCCCCTCCTGGTGCAGGCCCTCGGCTGGGTGGCGGTCATCCTGGCCGGAGGGCTCGTCTTCTGGGTGACCACCGTGAACACGTTTCTCTCCCGCTACGCGCGCTTGCAGGACGAGCGCGGCCAGCAGACCGTGACGCGCGGACCCTACCGCTGGATCCGCCATCCCATGTACCTGGGGGTGATCGTCCTGATGCTGGGCATTCCGCTTGTGCTCGGGTCATATTGGGCCCTGGTGCCCGGCGGGCTGATCGGCATCCTTTTCGTCATCCGGACTGCCCTGGAGGATAAATTCCTGCAAGCCGATTTACCGGGGTACAAGGAATATATAAAGCGGGTTCACTACCGACTGATACCGGGCATCTGGTAAAAGAACTTCCGCAATATTACGGAAACGCCATCGGGATCATCGGTAGTGCCGAGCGATCTCTGATGCATACTTCCTTCCGACGGTGTCATGGTTGGCATCCAGCCAGTCCGAAAGCCTGGCCGTGCCGCGCGGCGGGTCGGACGAAACCAACAGGCCGGCCATCAACCCCTGCACTTCTTCCCGGGTGAGCAACACATCCCCGATGAACAGGCTGAGGAGCCGGGCTGCCTGCAAGGCCAGGGCGGCTGGAAGGTGCAGGATCGGTCTGGGGCAGCCGATCTTCTGACCGATCAAGCGTACCAGGTCGTCAAAGGAATAGGTATCCGGGCCGGTTACGTCGAGGATGACATTCTCCTGGCGGTAGACCGATTGGCAGGCAATCTCCGCCAGGTCGTCTACGAAGACCGGCTGGAGCTTATACTGGCCGTCTCCGATCTGGGCAAAAAAAGGGAAGCGCCGCAATATCCAGGCAACGTTGTTGATCAGGATATCTTCCTGGCCGAATATCAGGGTGGGGCGCAGGATGCTGTAACTCATCCCGGAATCCACAATGATCTTCTCCATGGCGGCTTTACCGCTGAAATAAGGCAGATGCGAATCGAGCGAGGGGTTCGTGATGCTAATGTGGACGATGCGGCGCACACCGGCAGCCCGGGCTGCACGGACCAATCGGCGTGTATTTTCCACTGCGCCTAGCTGCGTAACGGTTCCGCGGTCGAACCGTACCCAATAGGTGTTGACCAGCACATCCGCCCCAGCCAGATGGCTGACCAGGCTGTTTTCATCGTCGAAATCCAGTGGAAACGCCCGGACTCTGCCTCCGAATGGATCCGGACGGTCGGGATGATTTGTCAGGGTGAGGACCTGTTCACCTTTATCCAGCAAATGCCGTGTAACGTACTTGCCTGTATAAGAAAATGCACCTGTAACGACGATTTTCATAGCGGTATCCTTTCTTTATTTTCCTGCGAGAGTTATGCCATCATGGCGAAGAGGGTAAGGATAAGCTGGGTGAGACACATAGCAATTCTTGTCATAGGTACTCCTTTCCATGAGAACCAGGTACTTGAACCAGACCGGTGACTTTCGTCCCGGTAAAAAGGAAGCAAGGCACCCCTGCGCTTCCGGGTTACTTTAATATTTTCAAGACGGTCTGGACAGTTTTCAGCCCCAGGCTATCCAGCCGGGTCACTGCATTCACCAGGGAATCCAGTGCGTCAAAAAAATCCTTCATAGCCCGCAGCCTTTGCAGCAGAAAGGCATGCTCCGCGCCGGAATGATCACCCGACTCCAGTTTTTCCAACGTCACGTTCACTGTCGCGACGGCACGGTCGAAGTCACTGTTGCGCCGCTCGAGTAGGATGGCACGCGCTGCCCGATAAAAATCCGTCTCGGCAACGTAGTAATCCTTGCGATCGCCCAGTTGGGCCGTAGGGTGTATCAACCCCAGGCGGGCCAGCCCGCGTACATTCGTGCTGATGGCACCCTTGGTCAACCCGGTTTGCTTGACCAGCTCGTCCAGCGAGAGCGGTCCTGGGGATAGATACAACACCGCAAAAATGGCTCCCATGCCTTTGGGAAAGCCCCAAAACCCGCTGATATTGCTCAAGCCTGAAATGAAATCCTGTTTGAGTCGAACTACGTCTTCAGCCATG
>JBGOZL010000197.1:0-5130 GCA_041480185.1 Anaerolineae bacterium | reverse complement strand
CCTTTCGGATGTGACTTCCTTCTCATCGAACAGGCTATTGATCATCCGGTCTGCTTCAATGTGCAATCCCAGATCGATCTTTTCAGCAGGCATTGTTTCGAAAAAAGTAGTCCAGTCGAAAAAGGTGAAGGCATTCCACATGCCTCCATCCCGCGCGACAGCCCGCTCCAATATGTTGGAGGGGAATTGTGGGGTTCCCTTAAACTGCATGTGCTCGCACCAATGGGAGATTCCGGTATGACCGGTAATTTCGTCCCGCGAACCAACCCGATACCAAATCCATGAACTGACCAGTGGTGCAGTATGGATTTCTTTTAGCAGTACTTTGAGACCGTTTCCTAGAATATTCTCGCTAAAAAGTTTGGTCATGGGGCAATTGAAGTGGGAGTGGGATTTACATTATCTTTACACAGATAAATACCTTGCGGATACTGTGCATTCTTATCTATCTCGCAGTAATAAGAGCGGACAGTATCCTGTAACCCGGTTAATGGTTGGTGTAATCCAGTCTGTGAAAGTGGAATGTTCACCGGAACCTGCAAAGTCAACGGGATGGTCACCTGGACGGGGACTGCAACATTTAATGCTACCGGTAGATTAGTTCCGGCTGGCAGGGTGATACTGGCTGGCGCATCAATTGATAATCCCCCTGAATTTAAGACAAACTCCGCGCGAGGGATGGTGAGACTTTCTGTTAATATGATATCCGTGTTCTGCTGGATTGGCAGCATGAAATTGATCGGTACCTGGGTCTCCACCGTGATGGTGGTTGTAATGCTGGCATTGTCCATCCCGTTGAAATTCCCATAGAGTCCACTGAGCAGGCCGTTCATGTTTGTTTTTAAAGTATTTATTCGGCCTGACATAATTATCAGCGCACTCACCAGGATGGCATTGACCAGGAGGGACACCCCAACGGCGATATACCAATAGACAAAACGGGGTCCTGCCTGCTTGGAGGGTGGTTGGGATTCACTTTTAGGAATTTGAGGAGATGGATTTTTTCCCCCGGATAATAATGCGCGCAAACGGAGGCCTGGGTTGATTTTTTTGTCTGAAAAGTCAGGGACTGTCCGGTCACCGCGAGTTGGAGGGTTTTCGGGTTCTCCAGTCTCGGAATATGGATTGGGCTGTGTGGCTGGGACATCCTCGTCCTGGTCAGTATCAATTGAAGTCGAAGTAGGTTTCCTGCGAAAAATTGAGCTGAGCCACTGATGTTTTTCACCAGTATTTGTTAGCGGCTTGGAGAGATGGATGATGCGCTTTGGTTCAAACCCTGGCTGCTTGTCAGTATCCGGTTTTGGTTCGTTTTGATCCCCTTCGGAAGAATCGTCGAGATTTAATGATGACATGGTTTTGCTCCTCCTGATATATATAAATATAGCATAGAGTTGGAAATTACGGGAGTTTTAAGAGGTGAAATTTTGGGATTACTTTTTTCTTGCCTGCAGGTTAACCAAAGGCTATAATTCCTCCATTCTTGTCAGGAGGACATGAATGGATGATTCGAAATGGTTGGTGGCTGTGGTTGGAGCCGGACCCGCTGGACTGTTCGCCGCTCGAAAGCTTGCCGAAGGTGGGGGGCGGGTCGTGCTTTTTAACCGCGATATAAAACCCGGGGGGCTTGCCGAGTATGGAATTTATTGGGACAAATACAAAATGAAACAGGGTCTGCGAAACCAATTTAGGCAAATCCTGTCAACGCCATTAATTGACTATTATGGAAACGTAACCGTCTGTTGTGGGGGGAACATTGTTCTTGAGGACTTGCTTGCTTCTGGTTTCCAGGCTGTTCTTGTAACCACCGGAGCCCAGGGGACCAAATGGCTTCGCCTGCCGGGTGAAAATTTGCCGGGTGTATATCATGCCAAAAATCTCGTGTTTCACTATAACCTGCTCCCACCTTTCAGCGAAAAAAAATATTTACTCGGGAAGCATGTTGCCATAGTGGGAGCGGGAAATGTGATGATGGATGTTACTCACTACCTTATCCGTGTTTGTAAGGTTGATGAAGTGGTGGCTGTCGTTCGGCGTGGCCCGGCAGATGTGAAATTTACACGCAAGGAAATGGAAAGTGTAGCCTCAAACCTCGATCTGGCTTTGCTAAGCGCGGAATTTGCCCGCGTCACTCCGATAATGCAGTCTGCTGGTCAGAACCCGGTTGCAGCCAAAGCTGCCTTTACAGACGCATTACCCAAAGCTCTTCCGCCAATTTCCCAAACTCGCTTCCGCTTTGAGTTCATGGCAACACCGGTCCGTGTTACAGGAGATTGGATCAACGGCGTGACGGGGCTCAAAGTTGAAGAGAATACGCTGGTAGCTGTTGACGGTAATATCAAGGCACGCGGTACTGGCATTACCCACCAGATCGAAGCAGATACGATTATTTTCGCCATAGGTGACACTGTTGACAAGGATTTTTGCGTGCCAATTTACAACGATTCTTACGTGACTGTTAAAGAGCCGCGTTTCCTAGTAGATAATCTTTCCTATGAAGCCTTCAACCCGGATACGAACTCGCCGATGGAGCGCGTATTTCTGGCAGGTTGGGCCCGGCAGGCAAGTACCGGTTTGGTCGGTTATGCCCGCAAGGATGGCGAGAATGCGGCAGAAGCGATGCTTGCATATTTGCAGACTCAAATGCCCATGCGTGACTTGGATAACGTTTTGGAGAAATTCGAGCAGCGCTTGGGGGAGACACACGAACGACTGGTCGATAAACCCCACTTGGCAAAGCTGGAAGAAATTGAGAAAAACGAGGCTCAAAAGCGTGGCGTCGAAGAATATAAATTTCCAACAAATGATGAAATGTTCACAGCGATGGGGTTTTGAGACTAAGTTTCTCCCAACTCGTTGAGTTGGGTCTTCCTGCGGGCTAATGGCTGAAAATTTCTCCTGCCCCCCACAATTTATCAGTATTACGAATTATAAAAATCCCACAGTTTTTTGCAAGCAATTAAAAAGGCGCACTGTCACAGGCAGGTGCGCTTTTTTGTACGAATCCTGTAAGTAACGATTAGAGTTTTAGCGTGTTTTACTATTCAAGAAACCAAAAGCGCGATACCAACGTAGAGTTATATATACCCACTCGCAAGGAGAATCAAATGTCCCCGTTCACAATTATTGTCATCCTGATCTTGACTTTGCTATTTATCATTTTAAGTGTCATTCCTCTTATGACTGGTCAATCCGATCTCGATTATTCACATAGGCCTCCAAGGGCTAAAACTAAAACTTCTCATTAATAACAGGAGCGGTCCTTTGGACCGCTCCTGTTATTTTCTATATTTATTCTTGATAATCTCTTGGATTTCATTTGCGAGGCTTCGTGCCCGGTCAGGTGCGTCTCCAATGTAAGACTTGGCCGCCATTAAATGACGAATATCTTGTTCTGGAAGGTATTCTGTTATTTCCACATCCCTGCAAAGATCTTCAGTTAGGGAATTCTCTTCGCTACGATTTACTGTCTGCCAGGCTTTTAATGCGTGCGAGCGGATTAGGGAGTGCATCTCCTGCCGATCCGCACCTGCCTTGACTAATGCCATCAGCACCCGCTCAGTAGCTGCGAAAGGCCCATAGATAACTAGATTACGTGCAATCGCAGCCTCGTCAATTTGCAGGTTGGAGATTATACTGTTTGCAGTACGAAGGATCTCATCTGTGGCGAGAAAAGCTTCGGGGAGCAGAATCCTTCGGCTGGCAGAATCGTCAAGGGTCCGTTCGAACAGGGAATTCGCAGCATTATCCCATGCGATACGCGGCAATGATGCCAGGTAGCGCGCCAGGGAATTGATTTTTTCTGAATGGATTGGATTTCGCTTGAATGGCATGGCCGATGACCCGATCTGTCTTTCTCCGAAAGGTTCAGCCAGTTCGCCGATGGACGGGGATTGCAGCAAGCGAACATCGAAGGCCAGTTTGTGGAGCGTAGCACCCAGTCCTGCCAGGGTTGAGACGATTTCGTAATCTTGTTTGCGGGGGTATATCTGTGACGCTACCGAAAAGAATTTCAGATCCAGTTTTTGGGAGAGCTTCATTTCGAATTCGGCCAGGTTTTCTTCACCCAGGATTTCCGCATATGCTGCTGAAGTGCCTACGGCGCCTTTAAACCCTTTACCCTTTATTCCTGTAATCAGATCCTTGATTAATTGGTAATCATGCAACAAATCTTGTCCGTAGAGTGCCAGCCGGTAACCCAGGGTGGTTGGTTCGGCAGGTTGGAGGTGGGTCATTCCCATCTGTGGGGTGTCGGCCCATTTGTCAATGAGCAAGCTCATGGTCTGTAAAAGTGACGAAAGACTTTGGATCAATATTACAAGCCCAGCTCGCAGTCGCAAGGCGTCTGTATTGTCTTCGATATCCGACGAAGTAGCACCAAAATGGAGTATCCCACCACCTAATGGGCACTGCTCGGCAAAGGTTTGCACTTCAGCCATCAAGTCATGTTGGCTCTCGGCTTCGATTTCCAGGGCACGCTGAATGTTGATTTCACTCATGTGGTGTCGGAGGTCCGCGACCTGGTCGGGTTTTACCAATCCATATTCTGATTGGACTTCAGCCAATGCTACCCAAAGCTGACGCCAGAGAAGGCGCTTGTTGGTTTCACTCCAAAGCCGGCGCATGTCCCCCGTGCCGTAACGCCATGTGAAAGGGGAGAGGTAACTATCGAAATTGGGCATTTATCATAAATCCTTTATTATCTTAAAACACGTGCATAGAAACGCACATTGGGTAACCGGAAGCGAGAGATCCATATCCTGCGAACAAAAAAACCAGGTTTACAGCCTTTATCTGGAAAGATCGTTATCGGGCTAACGGTTGATCCTTGTTTCTATGCCAAGATTCCAAGTTTCGTATACAAATATCCCAGAAAGATTACAGGACGATTATATCCTTTTCATCTCTGAAGAAAACCCTCCAATTCTTAAATTGTATCTATTGAAATTCGCCTATGTGAGAAAAAACTTACATTCGAAGAGCTTACCATATATTAAACGGGTATTTGGAGCTACAGTTCTCACTCCCCCCCAAAAATAGACAGGAGATAGGTTAAACAATTCAAACCGATTCAGAAAGGTCGGCTTGATTTGTTTTGGGTAATTCATTTGTAGGGCTAATAATGGAATGCCT
>JBGOZL010000196.1:0-5146 GCA_041480185.1 Anaerolineae bacterium | reverse complement strand
GTTGGATCTCCCGATTACCCGCTTCTTTTCCGGGCCTCTGGGAGGCGACCAGCAAGTGGGTGCTGCCATTGCAAAAGACACGGTTGATATGCTAATTTTTTTTTGGGACGCCCTCGAACCTCAACCCCATGATCCCGATATCAAAGCCCTGTTGCGCCTGGCAGTGCTGTACAACATTCCGACTGCCTGCAACCGTTCTACGGCGGATTTCATTATCTCGTCACCGCTCATGGGACAGGAGTATGAGCGTCCCACTCCAGACCTGGATCGATATGCCTCCACCCATCATCCGCTGGATTAAAAACAAAATATCCTCGTCGGCTCAGGTTATCCGAATATTAAAAACGAAGCTTCCGAAATCAATGATTTCGGAAGCTTTTATTAATTGATAGCTTTCAATTTTCAGTGGTTGCTGGAAATGATCTTACTTTTTCGCCATTTCTTCCAGCATGGCCGTCGTCAGGGATTTGGGTCGTTCGATGGGTTGACCCAGAGCGCGCGCCCATACCAGGTTTGGCATAACGCCTAGGGCGCGTCCCACGCCAAACAATACAGTGTAGAAGTCAAACTCGCGGATGCCGTAGTAATACTGCAGTGTGCCGGAGATAGCATCCACGTTGGGAGCCGGGTTCTTGGCTTTGCCCTGTTCCTTGAGTACTGCCGGGACTACATCATATACCAGCTCCGCCAAGCGGATAAGCGTATCTTCCGGGAAACGAGCCTTGGCAAATTCGAGCTGTGCGGTGAAGCGTGGGTCGGTGACGCGTAATACCGCGTGTCCGTATCCAGGAATAACTTTGCCGCCATTTAGGGTATCCCAAGCGAATTTGTACAAATCCTCGCGGGGCGGAACGCCCCCAAACTTGTCGCGCACATCGATCAACCAGCCCAGGCACTCCTGGTTTGCAAGACCATGTAGCGGACCGGCCAGCCCGTTGAGGCCCGCTGAGAAAGCGTAATAGGCGTCTGAAAGGGCGGAGCCCGCCAGGTGGGTGGTGTGGGCGCTGACATTGCCTGACTCGTGGTCTGAGTGCAGGATAAAGTACAGTCGGGAGAGTTCGGAATATCCCTTCTGATCCTTAACGCCCAGCATCGTGGCAAAATTGGCGCCATAATCCAACTTCGGATCATATTTCGGTTCGTTTCCATCACCGTATTTCAGCCGGTAGATGAATGCCGCAATAGCAGGGAGTTTGGCGGTCAGGTCAAGGGCATCCTCCAGGGTCGATTCCCAGTACATGTCTTTCTTGACGCCTTCATGGTAAGCTTTGTTAAACTTTGAGCCACTTTGCAAAGCCAGCACTGCCTGGGAGAAGAGGACCATCGGATGCGTGTCCTTCGGCATGGAGCGCAGCATGGTAAATACATGAACCGATACAACTGACCGTTTTGCCCATTCGGCTTCAACTTCCTCAGCCTGGGCTTTGTTTGGAATTTCGCCAATCAGCAGGAGATAAAACAACCCGCCCACATAGGGGATGGCTGCCCCGTCTGGCTTGGGTAGTTTCTCCAGCACTTCAGGGATCGACATTCCCCGGAATTTGATGCCGGTTGCCGGGTCGACAAAAGAGATGTCCGTAACCATGGACTTGATATCGCGCATCCCGCCATAGACCTGGCCGATGGTCACCTGGTCAATAACGGTTTCGCCGTGTTCCTTGATCAATGTCTTGACGCGTTCCCGCCAGGCGGGAAGTTGAGCGGATAGTTTCTCGTGCAGAATCATTTTAGCCTCCGATTTCCGGGTGTCGTTGCGAGGTGAACCGCATCGGCACTAAAATTTAACCAGCGATTGCATTACGCCAATACTTTCCTTGACCGCGGCAGCAGATTTTTCCAATGCTGCCTTTTCATCTGCATCAAGTTTATATTCAACGACCTTTTCCAAGCCGTTGCGACCCAATTGCACCGGAACGCCAAAGAACATGTCCTTCAGACCGTATTCGCCCGTTAGATATGCTGAAGCAGGAACGATCAGGTGCTTATCTTTCAGGATTGCCTCGGCCATTTGGGCTACGGCCACCGCAGGAGCATAATAGGCTGACCCGGTTTTTAGCAGGCTGACAATCTCCCCACCTCCCTTACGCGTCCGAGTAACAATGGCATCCAGCTTTTCTGCAGGAAGGTATTCCCGTAAGGATACGCCGGCGATATTCGAGCGGCCGGTCAACGGGACCATCTCGTCACCGTGGCCACCGAGCACATAGCAGTCAATGTTTTCCACGCTGACGCCTGTCTCCAACGCCACAAAGGCACGCATACGTGCTGAATCCAGGATTCCCGCCTGCCCGAGGATGCGCTCGCGCGGAAGTTTTCCCGTTTTCATTGCCAGGTACGCCATCGTATCCAGCGGGTTGGTCAATACGATGAATATGGCATCCGGAGAATATTTGAGGGCACTAGTGGTGGCATCTCCGACTATCTTGGCATTGGTCGTCAGCAGGTCCTCCCGGCTCATACCCGGCTTGCGCGGGATCCCGGCGGTGATGACAACGATATCCGATGCCTTGGTGGCTTCGAAATCGTTGCTCCCCACCACCGATACATCCTTGCCGATGATCGGCAGGGACTCCAGCAGATCGAGGGCCTTGCCTTGGGGCATGCCCTCGATGATATCCACGAGCACCAGGTCGGCGATCTCCCGCTCCGCCAGCCAATGTGCAGTGGTCGAGCCGGTCATTCCGGCTCCAATTATGGAAATTTTAGCAGTCATTGTTCCTCCTTAGGCATAGGCTACTAGATTTATACTACAAAATAAACCTTATTGGTGATAGTACTCTTTGTCACACACTTATCTTATAAACATCCTAACTGCGAAAAGCGGCAGATGTTCTGCCGCCTCATTAAATCTTTATATATTTTTTTAAAATCAACTCGCTTCCTGCTCGAGGAAGCGAGTGGCTTCCATTGCAGCGGCTGCTCCCATCCCTGCCGAGGTAATGACCTGCTTGAACCGGGCGTCCGCAGACTCGCCCGCCGCAAAGACTCCGGGAACGCTGGTGTGCATCCGGTCATTCACCTTAATGTAACCGTTCTCCATCTCCAATTGGCTGGCAAACATTTGGGAGTTCGGGGTATGACCGACAAATATAAACAGACCATCCGTCTTGAACAAGTCGATTTCACCGGTCTGAAGATTTTGAATCATAATCGATTCAACCTTCTCCTCACCGATAACATCGGTAACGACCGAATTCCATATAAACTTGATCTTGGGATTATCCTTGGCCCGCTTTTGCAAGATCACCCCGGCACGGAAACTATCGCGCCTATGGATGATCGTCACGGAGGTGGCAAAGCGAGTCAGGAACAAGCCTTCTTCCAGGGCCGAATCCCCGCCACCAACCACCACCACTTTCTTATCTTTAAAAAACCATCCATCGCAGGTTGCGCAATACGAAACACCCCTGCCTGTCAGGTTGGTTTCGCCGGGGATGTTGAGAAGGTTGGGGCTGGCTCCGGTCGAGATGATCAGCGTATCGGCAAGATATTCGCCGGTATCCGCGACAACTTTGAATGGCCTGCTGGATAAATCCACACTTAGAGCTGAATCAAATTGGACGCGCGCTCCAAAGCGTTCCGCTTGCTTCTGAAACAATTCACCCAGTTCCACGCCACCCACTCCCTCTGGAAATCCGGGATAATTCTCGATGGTATTAGTCAGGGCCACCTGCCCGCCCATTTGAATGCCGGTCAATACCAATGGTTGAAGGTCTGCCCGCGCTGCATAGAGCGCGGCCGACAATCCGGCTGGTCCGGCTCCAAGAATAAGGACTTTAACATGTTCGGGGTTTACTTTGGAGGTGGAAGGTTCACTCATTTTATTATAATGGCTCCCGTAATCAATATTATAAATTAGATGCATATAAACCGGTAAAGTTACGACCAGACAATACCAATGAATGACCCAATAAAAACAATTAGGGTTGGTCCATCCGGAAAAGGTCTCCCTTGGAATACCACACTTTGGATGGCGTCTCGGAAAAGGTTCAGTCATTAATGTCAAAAGGGGAACGAATATTTAAATTCGGATTTTTTCGTGCAAATCAGCACGCATCCCAACCTTATCCTTTAATCGACTGAATTAATCGCTATTGCATTTGTGCATCTTTCAACGACCTGCTATACTTTCTGGTGAATGGGCCTCGGTCGTCAATTCCTGAATTGCATGAAGTCTAATTTCAAGGCATATGGCTAATTTCTTTCTGCATGACAGAATTCAATACAGGTGCAAGTATCTGAAGGGTAACCTTAAAAGACTGCGAGGTTGTTACAATAACCTGGACTTGTCATTCGGTATCTGGCAGGAAGTTACTTGTTTAATAAATCCAAGGAATTTTGGGGACACCAATATATTCTTCAGGAGGCACATTTCCGCATGATTTCATTTTTAATATTTGGAATGACCTATGCTTTTGCTGCTGCGGTGCAACCCGGGCCATTCCTGACCTATCTCATTTCTCAAACACTTACGAACGGCTGGATCCGAACGGTCCCAGGCGCTTTTGCACCCCTGCTCAGCGACATTCCGATCATTGCACTAATTCTGCTTCTCTTGAGCCGTATGCCAAACTGGCTGGTAGAGGTTTTGCAGCTTGCCGGCGGAAGTTTCCTACTTTACCTTGCCTCTGGCGCGTTTAGAAATTGGCGGAACTTCTACATGGAAAAACCTGTCCAGAGTAACACCATCCGACAAACTGTACTAAAAGCTGCCATGGTTAATTTGCTGAACCCGGCGCCATATATCGGGTGGAGTCTTGTCATGGGACCACTGCTTCTGAAGGGATGGCGGGAGGCTCCGACCAACGGGATTGCCCTACTGGCAGGGTTTTACAGCATCCTGATCCTGGTTACGCTGGGGATTATGCTTGTATTTTCGGTCGCTAGGAAGGCTGGGTTGCGCATTAACCGGAGCCTGGTAGGGCTATCGGCCATTGCCCTGACCATATTTGGTCTATACGGAATATGGCTGGGAATAAAAACCCTTTTCTTCACTTGATGAATTCGGAACCATTTAGAAACCCTCCCTTTCGGATTTTTCGAAAGAGAGGGTTCTAATAGTTTAAACCGCTTTTTCAGCTTCGGCGGCTCTCAACTTCTCGGCAGCGCGGAAATACTTGAGGTAGCGCATCGAGTTTTCATCTCT
>JBGOZL010000195.1:0-5161 GCA_041480185.1 Anaerolineae bacterium | reverse complement strand
TGGAATGGGGGGAATGTGCCAGTTTCCGCTGTCGAAATCGGCGGCGGATTCCCATGGGTCGGCCTGGCTGGTCACCAGTAGATCTCCATCGGCAGTCAGGAGCATCTCCGCCATGCCTTCCTTTTGTTCGCCGAGGATCACTTCGCAGGAAGTGCAATCTTCCGGAATTTCAACGCTGGGGAAATCCACCTGGATCGACTCGGGTGATTTGACCTTTAGGTGCAGTTTTACGTTTGTGTCGGGGGAGAGACGTACGATCAAGTCGTCTCCCGCAGTGACGTCATAGATCTGGCCCGCCACAGGGGAAACATAAAAAGCCACATCTGCTCCGGCCTTGACGGTAACTGCGCCGTGCACATTGCGGACATACAGGTCAGAGCCCACATTTTCAATGGTCAGGATCCCATCCACATCACGGATTGACCCATCTCCGCCCACCTTTTCCACGGCACATACGCCGTGTCCCCCTCGTAGAGTGAAATCGCCATGGATGGTCTCGGCGTTCAATGCGCCGATGTTTCGTAACGAGGCATCTCCGGAAATGGTGTCCATGCTGACCGGCCCCAGGTCGTTCATGGTCAGGTCGCCCGCTACTGGTCCCAGTGTGACCGGGCCTTGGAGGGCTTGCAGGATCGCGTCTCCGGCGACTTTCTCCACCTTCAACTTAGCGCCCCGCGGCACGTACATGATCAAATCTTCATCACACGAGATGACAATGGGGTCCACCTCGGTGGAAATATCAAGCGCATCCCCATCAGTTTTTACCATGATTTCGGAGCGATCCCAGCCGGCCACGCGCAGATCGCCGGGGATGGGTTCGATGACGACGTTTGGTGCAGAGCTGACCGATACGGTTTGTTGTCGCATTCTCACTCCTCTCCATTCAGAACGCGCATGGCTTCTTCGGCGGAAATCTTACCCGAATCAAGTTCTTCCAGAACACTGCGGCGTTTTTCGTCAGATATTTCGCTGGCTTCTTCCTTGCCCGGTTCGTACCCGAGGGCACGGATCACTTCCTGGAGCCGGTTGCGGATTGTCGGATAAGATAGCGCCATTTCGTCTTCCATGCGAGTGATCTTCCCTTCGCAGCGCACGAATGTCTCAATGAAATCCAGTTGCTCGGGGGTCAGTCCGGCGAAAGCGCCGTTGGCAAAGCGTCCCTCGATGGAAGTGTCGCAGGTCTCACAGTGCAGTCGGGTTACGGTCAGTTCACCGTTGCAGACTGGGCATTTGCTCAGGGCTGTCTTCATGGCTAGCTCCCTATTAAAGGTGACCAGGTCATGGGTTTACTGCCTGCATGGCGAACCTTGAGTCTCATTCCAGTTTGAATGAGCAGGTCACCTAACTGCGCCAGTATTGGCTCTGGAGGAGTGGACAGGTTTCGGGCTTTTTTCGGGGGGTTGTCAAACTCTCCCCGGATCACCCGGCGTTCATACGCTTGATAAGCATGATATAGGGATTTCATATTCATCTCTTTTTCAATAGTAAAACTAAGACTTCAATCTTATTGATATTATATACGAATTTTATTAAATGTCAAGAGATTAATATTGAATATATTAATTTTTATGTTTAATAATATGAAACTCAAGTTAAATTCCCCACCGCGCACTCAGAGGGCTTGCGATATGGGTCCGACCTGTGAATTTTAATGATTTGTTTCAAGGAGGATGTTTTCTATCCCGACAACCCATTTCCTCCGCTATATCATCTGAAGCAAAACGTCCGATGCGATCAAAAGATGGATCAAAAGGATATTTTCTGGTTTTCAATTTTGAATTCATTTATTCCGGAATGAAACTTGCATCAGGGAT
The DNA here is from genome assembly GCA_041480185.1 of Anaerolineae bacterium. GTDB lineage: Bacteria > Chloroflexota > Anaerolineae > Anaerolineales > Villigracilaceae > UBA877. The sequence continues at coordinate 3,347 of JBGOZL010000195.1, read as the reverse complement.
TTTGCCGCGGATATATTTAGTGTCCGCTATAATGAATTAGGAGACCATGCAATTTCTTCATAGAATCCAGACCAGGTTTCGCCCTGTTGGATCCATTCCCCCGCCCTCAATTTCTAGCGGATGATAATTAGGAGTAATGCAGCTATGAAGCGAAATCTTAGTTTTATTTCAAGTATTTTTGCGGTGGGTTGCTATTCCTTGTTTACCTTTCTTGCATTAATTAAATTCCCGAACGTTTATTCACCGCTGAATAATTGGTTGAGTGACTTGGGTAGTTACCAAATAAACCCGGGAGGCGCGCTCTTTTATAACATCGGGATTGTAGCTGCTGGATTATCCATGCTTCTTTTCTTTGTGGGGCTGTCGTCCTGGAGCCTTGCAGGTAATAAAATTCAAAACATCATGCTCCGCTTGACTCAAATCTTTGGGGGCATGGGCGCCTTATCGATGCTCCTCAGTGCATTTTTCCCTATTAATATTAAAGAGACGCATGAATTTTTGTCTGCCTCCCTTTATATTCTGATCGGGACTGGTTTCGCCTTTTCAGTTGCCACCTTAAGGTATTATTCCAAATATCCTCGCTGGCTTTTATTTTTGGGAATCCTCGTCGCTTTGGAAGATATGCTTTGGGGTCTGGTTTTGAATATCTATATTGTCGAATGGGTCACCGTTGCCCTGTTCCTATTTTACATTATGCTTGTCGGTATTGAAACAAAACGGAAAGCAATATATACCGGATAGAGTCATTCAGAGATCACCGGTTTCTTCGCCCCCGTTTAATATTCCGGATACATCAGGGTAAAGTAGTTGACTCGCAGTGAAAATATCCCTATAATGTAATTGCAGCTGAGAGCGCTCCCAGCAAACCTAATAATATTACCAGTCGAACCCAGAGTAGCCGAGGGTCAGAATCAACCTTTGAAGATGTCGCTAAACAGGCTGGCGTATCACTTTTTACCATATTACGAGTGGTAAACGATTTCCCCATTCTTATCGAGAATATTCGGATTCGTGAGTTGAAAGTGATAAAATAAATCAACTTCCATTCCCAGATAGCGACCGTAATGCTTCCCTCGCAACATTCCTGGAACCGCCGTTTTTTTCTATATATTCTGTATGGAATTCAGAGTTATAAGGGCAATTGCCCAGTTGGTCAACGATTACAGTCAAACCCATCTCAGGGAGAAAAGGAGGTGACAGCGAGAACAAATTTAGATTAGATCCCGTTACTGTCAATCTATTCTGATTTTAAAAGGAGAAGAATAAATGTTTAAAAAGAATTTGTACGTGATGGTAGCTTTCCTGGTGATTGCCGCAACGATTCTCTCCAGTTGCGGTGCACCCGCCAGCAAGCAGGTTGAAGTATTCTCATGGTGGGTTGGTCCCGGCGAAGCCGACGGCTTGGCTGCCATGGTTAAAGTCTTCAACGCGCAGTACCCTAGCATCGAATTCGTCAATGCAGCTGTAGCCGGTGGTGCAGGCACGAATGCCAAAGCAGTCCTGGCTACCCGCCTGGCTGCAAATGACCCGCCCGATTCATGGCAGGCCCACGCCGGCCAGGAGACCATCGCCAACTATGTGGCCGCTGGTCAGGTCAAACCCCTTGACGACCTCTTTAAATCAACTGGTTTGGACAAAGTTCTGCCCGCGACCCTCTTACCGCTCATCTCTAAGGATGGACATCCCTACAGCGTGCCGGTGAACATTCACCGTTCGAACGTGCTGTGGTACAACCCCAAGGTATTGGCCGCGGCTGGCGTCACTGCCAACCCCAAGACCGATCTTGCAACTCTGGATGCCTTCTTCGCCGTTTGTGACCAGATCAAGGCTGCTGGCAAGCTCTGCCTGTCCCTCGGTGCCCCTTGGACCGCTGTACACCTTTTCGAGAACATCATGATCGGCACGATCGGTTCTGAAAAGTGGAATGGCTTGTGGTCCACCCCGCCCACCACTGATTGGGCTGGCGCCGATGTGACCAAGGGCATCGCCAACTTCGCCAAAACCCTGTCCTACACCAATGCCGACGCCTCCACCCTGTCCGACTGGCAGACCGCTTCCAAAATGGTCTCTGACGGCGATGCTGCCTTCAATATCATGGGCGACTGGGCTTATGGTTACTTCGCCAACGCTGCCCCCAATGGCCTCGCCTTGACACCTCACACTGACTTCGATTGGGCTGTCTCCCCGGGTACCTATGGCATCTTTAACTTCCTGTCTGACAGCTTCGTACTGCCGGTGGGTGCCAAGCACGCGGATGCTGCCTTGGACTGGTTGACCGTTGCCGCTTCCAAGCCCGGTCAGGAAGCCTTCAATCCGCTCAAGGGCTCCATCTGCGCCCGCACGGACTGCAACCAGGCCCTGTTCAGTGAGTACTCGCAGGATGCAGCCAAGGACTGGACCAGCAATGTGGTGGTCGGTAGCCTGATGCACGGTGTGGTTGCTGCACCTGCCTGGGCAACCTCCATCAGTACCGCTATCGGCCTGTTCCAGACGGATACGACCAAGACAGCCGATTTCCAGGCTGCCCTGGTCGCAGCCTGCAAAGCAGACGGTGTCTGCAAGTAGTTGATCGTAAAAAGAACAAATATTAATAAAATGAATGGGCGGCTCATTGAGCCGCCCATTCCAAACAATGTGGTTCCAGGTCAGCGAATTCCTCTATCGCCTGAAAGTTGACAGGCCCTAAATTGGCTACTATGATTGATACAGGAAATATTTTAGGAACATAGCCGAAAGAGAGGTAGCGGATGTTTCGAAAGTTTACGCTCCGGGTGCCGAGATTTATTCTGGCGCTTGTTCTGATCCTCTTGGGTGCGGCTTTTATTCTTGTGCTTCGAAAAACACCCCTGATCATCGCCGGGAAAAATCTCACTTCAATCGGCCTTTTAGCAGGCGGATTGATTTTTTACTCAGGCATCATAATGGTTATATCGATGTTTGAGAGTGAAACCGTTCTCTCCATCGCCTTGTTGCTCCCGTCGATGGCAGCGGTAGCTATTTTTGTATATGGCTTCATTGGTTGGTCCATTCGGGTATCATTGAGCCAGTGGAAAGGTCTGAACCCGGATTATACCTGGGCCGGATTGCAACAATTCTATATCCTGTTTCACAATAATCCCCGCTTTATAATCGATATTCGTAATACTGGTATGTTCACTGTCGGTTTCATTCTAGGCTGCCTCATTCTTGGGTTGGGTCTGGCTATTTTACTCGATCAAAAACTCAAAGGAGAAACGCTCTTTCGAGGTATTTTCTTGTTCCCGATGTCCATCTCATTCATCGCCTCAGGTGTCGTCTGGGGGTGGCTGATGAATCCGGCGACAGGAAATCGCATCACCGGAATTAAC
>JBGOZL010000194.1:0-5166 GCA_041480185.1 Anaerolineae bacterium | reverse complement strand
TTCAGGTACTTCTCAGGATCTTTATCGAACGCCTTTTTGCATCCTAGAGAGCAAAAGTAGTAGGTCTTGCCCTTGTATTCCGATTTTGCAGCTGCTGTTTTAGGGTCGGCTTCCATGCCACATACTGGATCTTTTTCCATATCACTCTTCCTTTCAATATTTGTTCAATTTAACTATTCATAACGTTAAAACTGGGAAAAGAAAATATGTTTTTCATTAATTCTCAGCCAGGGACTCAAGAATAATGGTGAAATCAAGAGTCAAAATTGTTTTTTCTGATTTGGTTAACTTACAGATGTCTTGAATCCACGCCTGAGAAATTCATAGTTTATTTCCCCATCACCGCCGGGATGCCATACTCGCGGACCATGATGCTGCCGTGTGCCAAAGGCCCGCCCAGGCGGTTAGCTGGAAAATGTCAAAGAATCTCTCCATCATCTCACATCCTATTCCTCAGTCTTGCGCAAACAATTTCCGGAGTGCAGGAGCGGGAAGCCCCGACTTTTCAACCAGCACCATCAGTTCGATGCCAAGCTGGTGCATTTCATCAGGGGCCTGGATACAATGCCAGGCGCTGCCCACCTCGGCAAACCGGGTGGCGAGCAAGATACGCATTGCGACAATCAGGATGAACCTGGGAGTGACTTGGATGATAGTTGCCATCCTGCGAGGAACGATCTTGACCCCGACAGCGCGGAGCACATCGAATGTCTCGCGTAATGCATCGACGAGCAAATAAAGATCGGCTGTGGCACGCGCCAAGGCGTAATTGTCGCAATGATGCCGGATCAGCAGATGGGCCAGGGGAGCAACGAACGCCGCGTGCGTTGCCAGGTAATCTGACATCTCAGTGGAGACTTTCGCGCTGAGGCCTGCCTGGTTGAAAATATCCACCAGGCGCGTGAGCCTGGCGGTGATCTTGCCATCAAGCTCGCCAAAGGGGGTGGCATTTTTGGAACCAGTGGCTGCGCTGAAGGCGTGGATCACACTGCCATCCCGCTTTCCCGCTCCAAACACAAAACCCAGCATGACACGCTCATGACCGAGCGCATCGGTCATGATTTCCGGACCGGATGGATTGTTGACCATGAAAACGACGTTCGGGGATCCGTTTCGCGCCAGTACCGGAAGCAGATCGGGAACCTGGTTCTTGCGAATGATGACGAGGATATATTCGTAGCAATCCTCCGGACCAAGGGCATTGATGACCGGAACCTTTGTGATGCTGCGCGTCTTCTTGAAAGGATCCTCGATGACGATCCCCTGATCCTTGAGTTCTTCGTACCGCTTTCCTCGGGCGAGGATTGTCACATCGAATCCTGCGTTGTGAAGCCCCACCGCGCAGATAGAGCCATTTACGCCTGCCCCGATGACCAGAATCCGAGCATTGTTTGTATTCATCCCAACCTCCTTTTTTATTGTGAGAAGCGTTCCCACCAAAGCCATAGGAGAGAGCGGCTATCTCTTACATCTTTGTTTGCACCCTCAAACTTGACAGGCTTTATGGTTATGTTACAATTTGACTTAGTGATAAACAATAATATATATTAGTATGTACTAAATACTTTGATTAATATAACATGACGCCCTTCTTTGAGTCAAGATGAAAAATGACACAATCCGCAAAAAACGCAACCAAAACCCGACCCACACCCACCATTGAAGATTATTTAGCGATCATTTATGTGATGGAACGTGATGAAGATGAAGTCATTGCTGCCCGTCTGGCTGAATCACTGGAAGTGGCACCGCCAACTGTAACTGTGACCCTTAAGCGGATGGAACGCGACGGCTGGGTTGCCCTGGATCAGGGCAAAAGGATTCGCTTAACCGAAAAGGGATGTGAGGCGGCGCGCTCCACCATTCGGCGCCATATGCTCACCGAATGGATGCTTGCCCGCATGCTGAAAGTGCCCTGGTCTCACGTTCATGTCGAAGCAGATCAAATTGAACACACCATCTCGGATGAGATCGAAACCCAGATGCGCACCAGTCTAAATGACCCTCAACTCTGTCCGCATGGTAATCCGCTCCCTGGGTATGAATATGTTTCAGCCGATTGGCTTCCTCTGACCAACGTTCTTGCCGGAGAGAAAGTCACTATCCGTCGGATCCATGAAACGGCAGAAGATGATCCGAAGTTGCTTGAGTTCTTGGAAACAAATGGCATTCTTCCTGGGGCTAAAGCCAAAGTGATTGAGATATTATCTTTTAATCAAACCTTGAGCTTGCAATTGGGGGAACACAAAGTGGTACTGGGTTTTCCAACCGCAAAGTTCATCTTCGTGGAAAAAGCAATCTGAAACCTTACAGAAAAGGAATGAACCGATGCAACTGATGGAATTACAACCCGGTAAGAAGGCTGTCATTCGAAAATTAGAGGGGGGGCGTTCTGTTCTTTCCAGATTGGCTTCATTGGGTTTTACCCCAGGGGCTTCAATTACTGTTCTAAGAAACAGTGACCACGGGCCCTTGCTGGTTTCTTTGCGAGGTTCGCGGGTGGCTTTGGGTCGTGGAGAAGCCGCTCACATATTGGTTTCATTTACCAGCAAAGAAAAATTTCTGGAAAAACCAATCATTAAACATGCGAGGCTCTCGATTGCCCTAACAGGTCAACCCAATGTTGGGAAATCCTCTGTATTTAATATGCTCACTGGATTGAATCAACACGTTGGCAACTGGACTGGCAAGACCATAGAATGCAAGACTGGCACATTCAACTTCAAGGGAATAGGATTCTCGATCGTTGATCTCCCTGGCACTTATAGCCTGACCGCCAGCTCTGAAGAGGAGCGTTTAGCGCGGAACTATATCATCAAGGAACACCCCGATCTGACCATTGCTGTGGTGAACGCAGCAACACTGGAACGCAGCCTTTACCTGGTTGCAGAGCTTCTCCTTTTGCCTGTGCCGGTCATCGTTGCGCTTAACATGACCGATGTCGCCGAACAGGAGGGGATTCACGTTGAACCCAAAGTGTTGGAAGCGGCATTGGGCGTTCCAGTAGTGCCCATGGTTGCCTCAAAAGGAAGCGGGCTTGTGGAACTTGAGGAAGCCATTCTTCGGATGTCGAAGCACGAGATCCCCTACCAGCCAAAACGACCTTCAATTTTGCCTGCCCACCAGGCCGTCCTGGATCAGCTCAGAGGTTTTCTCGGTTCATATGTGCTGCCTTCCTATCCCGAGGAATGGGTGGCGCTTAAGTTACTAGAGGGAGATGAAGAATTAACGGAGTTGATGAAAGCTGTCATGCCTCTCGATGCCTGGGAAAAGGTATACGATTTGTTATATCAACATGAAGATGCCATTCTGGACATTGCCGGCGCCCGTTACGAATGGGTGGCTCGCATAATCCGTGCAGCAGTTGTTGAGCCGAAAGTGACTCGCGTCGGGATGACTGCCCGTCTGGACCGGGTCCTGACTCATCCCTTTTGGGGAGCATTAACTCTGGTCGCAATCCTGGGTGGAGTGTTTTGGTTGACTTATAGGATCGGCACTCCTATCCAAGCCTGGTTGAGTCAATGGGTTGGTCAACTGGCCCAAATTCTACGTATCAGTTGGGTGCATGCTCCCACCTGGTTGGTCGAATTCTCCGCCGGCGGTGTTCTGGGGGGTATTGGCATGGTCCTGACTTTCCTGCCCATCCTGATCATTTTCTTTACCATCCTGGGGATCATGGAAGATACCGGCTACATGGCAAGGGCAGCTTATCTGTCGGACCGCTGGATGCATATGATGGGTCTGCATGGCAAGAGTTTCATGCCGATTCTTTTGGGTTTTGGTTGTAATGTTCCCGCCATATTGGGCACTCGCATTATCGAATCACGCCGGGCGCGCTTATTGACCACTTTGCTGATCCCGCTGGTTCCCTGTACAGCACGCATGGCAGTCATAGCCATCTTGGCATCCGTTTTCTTTGGCTCAAGTGCTTTTTGGATCGCCTGGGGACTGGTAGGTTTTAGTTTGTTGATCTTGGCAGGTTTGGGGTTGGTTCTTCACCATTTTTTATTCGAAAACGAGCACATCCCTTTTATCATGGAATTGCCTCTCTATCATCTTCCCAACTTCAGGACAATTGGCATTTATGTCAGGGATAACGTTTTGGGATTTTTGAAAAAGGCTGGCACAACGATTTTGGTCGCCACATTAGTTGTTTGGGCGCTTTCTTACTTCCCAACTGGGAATGTGCTGACCAGTTATCTGGGGATGGTTGGAAAGTTTATGGAACCTGTCGGACGCTGGATGGGTCTACCCTGGCCTGTCCTTGTAGCTCTGCTGACCAGCTTTGTTGCCAAAGAAAATACAATAGCAACCCTAGGTGTGTTATATGGGAATTTGAATGTGCTGACAACCGTCATGACGCCGGTCGCAATGTTGGCTTTCCTTGTGTTTCAAATCCTTTTCATTCCCTGTGTGGGGACAGTGGCAGCTATCAAACAGGAAACCAGGTCTTGGAAATGGACCGCGGCTAACATAGGGCTGCAACTGGCTTTGTCCCTCGGATTTGCCGTCGCTGTTTATCAGGTTGGGAGGTTGTTCTAAAATGCTTCACCGATTTCTCGAAACGATCCAGGCTGGAGAGGTGCAAAGTTTACTGGAGGTTGCCCGCGTTATGGACATTTCTCCGGACATGGTTCTCCAAATTGCCAGGGATTTGACGGACAAGGGATATTTACAGGAAATCGGTTCAGATTGTGATGAACATCGAAAAGGTTGTTCCGATTGTCCCGTCACCAGCCAGTGTCAGGTGATCACCAGGCATTGGTTCTTGACGGCAAAAGGCAGAGCGGCAGTCGCAAATTTATCTTTAGGAAAGTAGTGTAGGATCGAATTCCGCTATTGGTAATTTCCCTTCCCTTAATCGATTTGTGATTAGGGGAAAGGTAGGGTTAGGGTGTACTCTGCCCGGCATCCCCGCCGACTTGTCTCCTCCCCAAAATCGGTGTCTTTCCTATTTGGGGGAGGCTGGGAGGGGGTTGTTGGGCGGGCACACCGGATTTGACGGTTTTTGTCACCCCTGTCTTAAGACCCTCGTTTTGAGAGGGCTTTTGAGGACTGGTGCATCGTTCGTAGATGCCCGCGCATTTCGCGCACTGTATTTGAGTGTGCCCGCCATTCACTGGCATAGAATCTTATCCTCCCCAACTATATGTCTTGAACTTTCCG
>JBGOZL010000193.1:0-5178 GCA_041480185.1 Anaerolineae bacterium | reverse complement strand
CCCTCGGATCCTGCTCCTCGATTGAACCGGGGCTCCCACGAAAGGAACCTACAACGCCTGCTTCCCACCTCCATTGAGGTCTCCTAAGTACTGCCAATATTAACAAAGCCTTGCTAGGTACGTTGCGCACTTCCAGACGGAACCAGTTGGTTGCGGTAGCAAGCCGGGTTCAGGACAAGGCTGACGAATATGTCCGTGTCAATAAGCTCAAACGCGCTTACGGTTCCTACGCGCACCTGTTGGCAATCCCGATATTGACGTCATTTATAATCCTTTACCCAACAACCTGCATGCCGAATGGACAATTAAAGCCGTCCAGGTAGGTAAATAAGTACTTTGTGAAAAACCACTGGCTTTGACACTTCCCTAAGTAGATGCCATTTTCGCTACGGCAGAGAAATTTGGCAAAGTGGTCGCGGAGGCAATTATGTACCGGTCCCATCCGCAGACATTGAAAGCACGGGAAATTGTTGTGAATGGCAAATTGGGGAAAGTCAAAATGGTACGTGGTGCATTCTCTTTTATGCTAACCAAACCAGATGATTACCGTTGGAAACCTGAGATGGGGGGCGGCGGTCTTTAGGACGTGAGCTGCTAACCATTAACCTATACCCGCCTGGTGTTGGGAGCGGAGCTTTTGGAAGTCTTTGGCTGGCAGGTGACTGGCCCAACAGGTGTAGATGAAGGTTTTTCCGCTCAATTGCGTATCCCGCAAGATGTCTACGCTCAGTTCGATTACTGTGTCAAACTCCCATATCATGTCTTCATGGAAATTGTTGGGGACAAGGGTACCTTGATTATTCCGAACCCCGATGATCCCGCAGGGAAGGAAAGCTCTTTCTGAACAAAGGCGGGAAGGCCGAGACAATTTCTGTGAATGTCGGGGGGTCTTGCTTTTGTGAAGTGGAAGACATAGCCGACGCGATCCTGCTTGGAAAGTTGCCCGGGTAGCCTTTGGAGATAGTCGCGTTAATACTGCTGTCATACTGGCGCTTTTCGAATCGGCAAAATCAGGCAAGCCTGTGATGCTATAGAGTAAACCCGATGGACGGAAAACGTGTAATCTGAATTGGGTCTTTCGCTTTCTTTTCTTATTTTCAGTGCATTTAAATTGATCGGGAATACACTTCCGGGTTCACGCAATTCGGAAGACGTTCTCCTTTCAATCCGGCGATTAGATTCTCCGCTGCCATGCGGGACATATTTTGACGTGTGCGCCAACTTGCGCTAGCAATATGTGGGACAACAATACAGTTATCCAAATTAAGCAGCGGGCTGTCTATGGGGAGCGGTTCCGGTTCGGTTACATCCAGGGCAGCCGCGAAGATGCGCCGGGAATTGAGTGCCTGGTAAAGCGCTGTTTGGTCAACAACCGGACCGCGAGAGGTGTTGACCAGCACCGCAGAGGATTTCATTTTCGCAAAAGCCGCGGAATTAATCAGACCGCGTGTTTCATCGGTCAACGGGGTGTGCAGGCTGATGAAATCTGATTCATGCAGGAGGGTATCTAAATCCACCCGGTCAACTTTTACCCTTGAATCCAATGTTGTCATAATTCCAGGTTGGTTGGGCTTGGGTGGATTTGGATCTGAATAAATGATTTGCATCCCAAACCCCATTGCACGCCTTGCCACAGCTTGCCCGATCCGACCAAAGCCCACGAGACCAAGGATGGCGCCGGAGAAATCTGCGCCGAGCAGGATATCCAAGCTCCAGGTTTTCCAACCCCCGGACCTAACCTGCCGTTCGCCTTCCACCACCCGGCGGGCAGCGGCCATCAAAAGGGCAAAAATGAAGTCAGCGGTGGCATCGGTTAAAACGCCGGGTGTATATCCCACCGGGATGCCGCGGGCGGTGGCAGCAGGCACTTCCACATTATCCACACCCGCCGCGCAATTGCTGATGACCTTCAATCCAGACCCTGCCGCTTCCATTACTTCCTTGTTAATCCTGTCGGTAAGCAGGCAAAGTAGACCCTCCTGCCCATGGACATGCCGCAAAAGGTCTACGTGGGTGGGTGGAAGTTCGCCAGGCCATATTTCAGCTTCACAAAAATCCTGGACTATTGTCAGACCGTTTTCCAGGATGCGACGGGTCACAAATACTTTGGGTTTTTTCATTATGCTCCTCTAGAGTCCGATGACTGATCGTCACGGGTGCAATCCAATCTTCTAATATCAAAAATTAATGCTATCATACGACCATGCTTTCTGCTGAGTCATTCTGGACCTCCAGCTTGCGCCTCGCGCCTGAGGGCGGGCGTATCACGCGCATCCTATCTGCCGCAATAAATGCAATAGATCCGGGCGTGGCGGTGAGACGCAGCGTTGTGCGGGATGGGGACATGCTCAACGTATCAGGACGGGTGTACGACCTTCGTTCATTCCGCCGAGTGGTTTTGCTCGGGTTGGGGAAAGCCTCGGTAGCCATGTCGGATGCTTTGGCAATTATTCTGGCTGATCGACTATCTTACGGACTAGTTATTTCCAAACAGGTCTCCCTCGTTTCTCCTTCCCCCATGACATATATGATCGGCGGTCATCCTGTCCCTGATGAACACAGCTTGGAGGCCGGGAGAAAAGTAATTGAACTTGTCTCATCCCTCGGTCCGGACGATTTGCTCTTTTGTCTTGTTTCCGGAGGCGGCTCTGCGCTGGTGGTAGCTCCGATAATCGGAATTTCTTTGGCTGAAATCCAGGGATTCACTTCAGATCTGCTTGCCTGTGGAGCGCGCATCAGCGAAATCAACAAGCTCCGACGTCGTTTAGACTTGATTAAAGGAGGAGGAATTGTGAAGATGGCTTCCGGGGCAACTATAATCAGCCTGATCCTGTCCGATGTGGTTGGCAACTCGCTCGAAGCTATTGCCTCCGGTCCCACCGCCCCCGATCCATCGACACGAGCAGACTCACTCTCCATACTCGCAAATTATGGGTTGGAAACCCGCGTTCCAGTTTCCATCCTTCATTCCCTAAGGACCTCCCCCGAAACTCCCAAGCCGGGTGATCCATTGTTCGCGAAGGTTCAAAATGTCATCGTGGGCGGGAACCTCCAGGCAGCGCAGGCCGCGCTGACCCAGGCTGAACTCGAAGGATTCCACCCCTATTTGCTCTCCGCTGAATTGCAAGGTGAAGCCCGCCAGGTCGCTTATGAACTCGCCACCACGGTTCGTCAAGCCAGCTTGACAGGCGATCCAGTCCCGGCTCCCGCCTGTATCGTTGCTGGTGGTGAAACGACTGTCACCTTACAGGGAAATGGGAAGGGTGGGCGCAACACGGAGCTTGCTCTGGCTGCGGTCAGCGAGTTGGCAGATTTTCCCGGCGTAATGCTTGTCACTCTTGCGACGGATGGGGAGGATGGCCTGACTGATGCGGCTGGCGCGGTCGTCACGGGCGGTACCTTTCGCCACGCCGCGGAGTTGAACTTGCATCCGGGGCTTTTCCTCGAGCGGAATGATTCCTTTACATTTTTTTCCGCGATGGATGATTTGCTCAAACCGGGACCAACTGGCACGAACGGGAACGACTTGGTATTCTTGTTTATTTTTTAAATGACAAAACAGGGGCATATCTAGGCAAGCCCCTGCGATTTATATCATTAAAAAGAATATTCCATTCACTTAGTTATTGTGCGTCTTGTTCCGCCGGCCTCTTAATTCGTCCCGCAAAATCAGGCTGAGCACCAGGCTTACTGCGGTTGTGACCAGCGAACCTAGGAAAGCGCTTATAAACCACGGATTCTGAAGTGTGAATCCCACCCCAAATTGGGTACCAATCCAGCCAGTTAGTGCGAAGAGTAGGGCGTTGATGACCAGCGTGAATAGCCCCAGCGTTACGATAATGAGCAGGCAGGAAAGTGCTTTAAAGGGTGGTCGCAAAATGGCATTAATCAGTCCGAATATCAGGGCCAGCCAGATGAGATCTATCCAATTTCCGGTGTAAATGATATAGGTGTTCCGTAACAGTGCGATCGCGGCATATAGTGCCACCATGTTAATTGCCAAACGCAGGATAAATTTCATTTCTGCCTCCTTGCGATTAATCTGATTTACTCAGATAGATTTACGAGTATTTTCTGGAGAGGTTTCATCGCTTTTCATCCAAATCAGCGTACGCTGCGGATGAAAGCCTGCAGCCTCGATCGCATCCTGGTACATACCAGCTGGAAAATCCAGGTTGATCTTTTCCCGCCAGGCTAGCGCATGTCGGACATGCATCAGGAGTCCGGTCAGGGTGTCCTTGTTCCCCTCCTGCGGAATTGCGATCCAAAGCCGGTTGTTACGTCCAGCCATTGCCTGCCAGCTTACTACTGCAGCGGGGAGACTGTTTGTCTGTACAACCCAGTGACGTACATCAAAATCTGACATGAAACGATAAAGCGCTGGTCCAATTCCGGGGCGGAGGGACTTCCATGGCATGGGCTGGTACCAGTTTAAAACATCCGGGTAAAGGCGTCGCAGCCAGGTTTCCTGGATGGTCCAGTCACCAGCGATACGTTTTGTCACGTCGGTGTCTTGGTTTCTGGCGCCAGTATTCCGATCTGATTCTGCCTGCCAGCTTGTCCTGCGGGCGAGTTCGACAAATCCCATGGAGAGGTAGAGCCCAATCGCCACAGGGTTGTCTTCACGCACGTGCAGCCAGGTTTCATTAGCGCGGTGTAGTTTGGCGTAATCCATCGCAGCGCGCGTCAGTGCTCGTCCAATCCCTCTCTTCCTATATTCCGGTCGCACTGCCACGTTCGCGATCAGGTAGTATTTTTTCCGGGCACGCCGGTGGGGGATCAAACTGACGTTACCGATGATCTCCCCGTTCTCTTCCCAAACGTACCCGGAGAGTGGCATGGAAACCGTCTCTACTGCACTATTCGCCCAACGCAAAAAAACATTATCCTGCCCAGCGTGGCGCATTTGTTGGATGTAATTGCGTCCGTCAGCATCCATGGTATCAGCAAAGCATTTCTCGACGAGGTCCGCCACACCTGGCAGGTCTCGCACGATGCTAAGCGGACGTAGTTGCGGGGTTTGCGCAGAGATGGGGACTGCGATGGAAGTCATCCAGGTATTATACAACCCCTCTTTGCTCAAGAGAGGGGAATTAATTGGAAATTAATTTTCCGGTTAGATGGTTAATCGGGAAATTTGTTTTGCCAGTCAGCTAGGGTCTTAAAAGGTATATTTTG
>JBGOZL010000192.1:0-5179 GCA_041480185.1 Anaerolineae bacterium | reverse complement strand
TCCTGGTAGAACTGTGCCGTCGGCACATTTTCTGCCATAGGCGGACAACTGTAATATGAGGTTACATTTGGATGATCCTTATATAAACAAAAATCCCACTATTGCGGGAGAGGTTGGGAGATGAGTAATTTAAGCGCAAACACCTGGGTGAGGGGGGCACCCAAGTGTTTGCGGTAGTATATTACATGAAAATCTGCAAAAATGCAAGTACTATTTGATTAGAGTTATCTTAAAGATTTGTTGGTGAGTGCCCCAGGCGGGAATTGAACCCACAACCTTAGCCTTAGGAGTGCTCTGCTCTATCCGTTGAGCTACTGGGGCGGCGAAGGAATTATACCAAATTCTTGCCTTTCCTCTTATCCGTTGCTATACTAGGACATTGCGCGATAACAGGCGCTGCGCCGGGAAAAATTGCAATCCGAATGTGATGATAATATCCATAATTCGGTCGTACAATGTTCGTACGTTTATGCACTAATCAGTAAAACACATTCCCGTTGCTGAAAGCAGTTCGACAAAAGCGAATTTATAAATTTCGCCAGGAGCAGCAAAACCAATGGAGCCACAAAAGATCGGACGCTACGAAATCAAGGCCGAGATCGGCCGGGGCGGGATGGCCACCGTCTACCATGCCTACGACCCGCGCTTCGAGCGCGAAGTGGCCCTCAAGGTTCTGCCGCGCGCCATGCTGCACGATCCCCAGTTCCGCACCCGCTTCGAGCGCGAGGCCAAGACCATTGCCATGCTCGAACACCCTGCCATAGTGCCGGTCTATGACTTCGGCGAGGAGGACGGCCAGCCATATTTTGTCATGCGGTACATGACCGGCGGCTCGCTCACCGACCGGATTAAAAAAGGCCCGATGACCGTCCAGGAAGTGGCGCATCTCTTTGAGCGACTAGCTCCTGCCCTCGATGAGGCCCACGCCAAAGGCATCATCCACCGCGACCTGAAACCCGGCAACATTCTATTTGACCAGCATGGCGAACCTTATATCTCCGATTTTGGAATTGCCAAAATCGCTGCCACGTCCACCAATGTGACCGGTAGCGCCATCGTGGGCACCCCGGCTTATATGTCACCCGAACAGGCCCAGGGCGAGGGCATCGACGGACGCTCCGATATTTACGGTCTGGGCGTCATTCTCTTTGAACTACTGACCGGCAGGCAGCCTTACCACGGCGACACACCGATGAGCGTGGTGGTCAAGCACATCACCGACCCTGTCCCGCATATCCTGGATGTAAAACCCGATCTACCGCCCGCCATCGAATCTGTTATTGAGAAAGCGATGGCAAAGGACCGAGACGAACGTTTCCCGACCGTTAAAACTCTATCCGACGCGTTGAACGAGGTTGCACGAGGTGAGACCCCAGACCTGGGAATTGTTGAAAAGACTCTCGTCACCTCTGCCAAGACTGTTATCTCCCAAAAAACCACTCCACCGCGAGGGACCCCCCCGGTAAAAAAAGATCTTGGTCCCGTCGCATCTGCACCGCGCAAAAAGTCAGGGTTGTGGATCGGACTGGGAGGCGCGGGGCTGCTGGTTTGTGTGGCTGTCGTCGCCGTGGTCTTCATGCTCAAGGATAAGATTTCGTTCCTGGCTGCTCCCACACCCACCCAATTACTAATGGCAGCCACGCCAAGCCGCACGCATGTTCGCGTGCCAACCAATACGGACATCCCAGTCGTAATCAAACCGTCTGGTACAGCCGAAATCCCCACACCTTCATATACCCCTGACCCCAGCCCCACTCCGACCGAGCAAGGCCTGGTGAATATCGGCGGCGCTGATTTGATCGCCTTCCTGAACAATAATGACATCTGGGTGATGGGTGTGGACGGAAGCAACTTGACCCAGATCACAAAAGGTGGGGGAGAAAAATATGATTTGCAATGGTCTCCGGATGGTCAGAGCCTCTTCTATATTAGCGGCAAGTGCATCCAGTCTGTCAGTGTCCCCGGCGGGATAGTCACTGAGGTCACCTGCTTCACAGCAGCCACATATCTGGAGGCTTTCGAGATCTCTCCCGACGGCACACAGGTCGCTATCAGCCTTAACCGCGTGTTGTATGTTGTACCCCTTGATCTGTCTGCAATAAAAATTGCCCGCAACTGGACGCAGTTGCGTGACATGAAAGGCTGTTATACGTACAACATAGGTGGAAACCTGGCTGCTCCCAAGAGTGTGCGCTGGTCGAATAACGGGAAATACCTTGCAATTAATACCAACAGCGTGGATAGCGGGAAACGGGTGGATCTGATCAGTATTTTCAATATAGCCACCTGCAACAGCACCAATCCATTCGCGCTGGATAACTTCCCTGCCACCCGGTTTACGATGACCGGTTACAGCTCCAATGGGATCATCCCATCTTTCGATTCGGATGGCAGTACGCTATTTGTGCTCAACAGTAAAGTCCGCTATGAACTGGGCAATTTGTACTCCTACAACACGGAAACAAAACATAGCGAAAAACTTGACCCACTCGGAACCACCTGCTGTTACACAGCAGCTCACTTCAGCCCCGATGGATCATTCCTCCTGTTCTTCTATCAGAATGTCAACAATGCCATCACAAAGTTGTTTTACGTTTCATACGGAAGTATTGGAACCGGAACGGCTTACACCTCTATGTCCTTACCGGACAGCTTCTTCAGCGCACTCACTGACCATCTTGACGTGACTTTGCGCCCAGTGACACCATAACTCTTTTCAATTCCCGGAAAATAAAAAAACCCCCTCCAGTCATGGAAGGGGTATGGATGTTTGCTGTTTATCTTCTGCTACCTCCAACAGCCAGCTTGCCACCTCCTCTTTGGAAGGGAAGCGCCCGCTGCACACTACCTTCTCGTTGATGACCAGGGTGGGCAAGACCAGGACAAACGCATATTTGCCTATCTCACCGGGATCAGTCACTTCACTAATTTCAAGATCCATAGGTACGGAATTGGACAACAGCTCTTGCTGAACCGCCGCGACCAATCGCCGGACTACATACCGTTCGGGATATTGCAGGCCGAGGATTTTGACATTAATCACGATTGAGTTCCTTATTTCCATTTGTGCAATAAATCACATATATTCTACACCAAAATCAATCCTTTTGTCCACCAGGATGATGGAAGGGATTAAAAAAGTCTCGCTAACCTTCAGAATACTCATCGAATATGAAATTTTAATTACACTGATTGCTTAGTGATCTCCCCCCACGTAAATATTTCAAATTTTAAAAATGAGAGAGCAACACGTCAGCGCCCCCTCGGCTTTGCCCAACTCGGACTCATCCACCAGGACGGGATGAATCCCCTGAACTTCGAGGCGCGCCTGCGTCCTCGGATAAACGGGCTGGTATAGCACACTTTCGCCCACTAAAAGTGCATTAGCGGCATATTGCTCGGATGGGTCGACCTCGATGAACTTCATGCCAGGGAAATTTGCCTTGTCGACCCAGACCGGGTTGACCAGCAGCGTGTCGTCCCTTACTTTTGTGACCGCTGATTTCAGGTGCAGGCATCCTTTCACCTGGATGCCTTTTACGGTGTAGCCATACGGTTTTAGGAATGTCCCCATCTGATCTATTGCCGCCTGGTTGCTTCTGCTGGACTGCCCTACAAAAACCGCCTTGCCAATTGTCAGTACGTCACCGCCATCCACTGTGCCGGGAGCCTCGACCGTAAAAAGTCGCCGGTATGGAGCCAGTGCCCGGGCAATGGACTCGGTCTCGGGTCGGCGGCTGTCCGCCCCCGGACGGGTGAGTACAGCGCATTCGTCCAGCATAACGGCTGCGTCTTCGACGAAAACCGAATCGGGCAGGTGCGTCTCTTCTGGCAAGGAATGAACCTCCACTCCCAGGCTGCGCAGAGCCTCTTCATAAGCGTGGTGCTGGAAGCGAGCGCGTTCGAGATCGATCGGGATGCGATCAAGATGGGTAAGTTCGCACTGGTTAATAGCCGGACTGACAAGGCGCGTGATGGCAATGAGCATTTTATCTTCTTGATTTATAAGTTGGATTACAGCGCCATCGTATTCCCCTAAAAGCGCAGGTGCTTGACGGTCAACCCATCATTGATAATTTCCTTGAGTGAGTCGATCCCGATCCTCAGGTGCAATTCCGCAAAATCTTCTGTCACGTGTTTGTCTGACTCGGCAGTCTTGATCCCCTCCGGTATCATCGGCTGGTCGGAAACCAGCAGCAGTGCCCCGGACGGGATCTTGTTGTAGAAACCGACAGTGAAAATCGTGGCAGTTTCCATGTCCACTGCCATGGCACGGATGCGCACCAGGTATTTTTTGAAATTGTCGTCATGTTCCCAGATGCGCCGGTTGGTCGAATAGACTGTGCCAGTCCAGTAATCGTGATGGTAATTGCGGATCGTGGTCGAAACTGCTTTTTGCAGGTTAAAAGCCGGGAGCGCCGGTACTTCCGGTGGGAAGTAATCATTCGATGTGCCTTCTCCTCGGATGGCGGCGATCGGCAGGATCAAATCTCCCAGGGAGTTGCTTTTTTTCAACCCACCGCACTTGCCCAGGAAGAGGGCTGCCTTCGGTTTGATCGCTGAAAGCAAATCCATGACCGTGGCTGCATTGGACGATCCCATTCCGAAGTGGATGATCGTGATCCCGTCTGCAGTGGCATTGGGCATCGGTTTATCTTCACAGCAGACGCGCGTGCCGTGCATCTCGGCGAACATTTGTACGTAATTGCCAAAGTTGACCAGCAGGATGTACTTGCCGAATTCTTCCAGCGGTGTGCCGGTGTAACGCGGCAGCCAGTTGGTGACGATTTCTTCCTTGGTTTTCATATCGCCTCCCATATCTGGTACAAGCCTAACTGGCCATTTTCCCCGTCCGAAAAAAATTCCGAGCGTACCCGAAACCCGCTCTGCGCTGCCAGGGCTTCCAACTCCGCCTCCTCGAAGTGATGCACATAGCGCAGGCCGCGACCACCACTGCGCCAGTCGAGCAAGTAATCGCCAGGTTCCACATCCTTGTCAGCGAGACCCAGCTCTCGCCAGGGCTGTACCCTGATTTTAAGCTTCTCGCTGCTCAGGAACTGCCACTCGGAATGGATGAATTGGCCGCCCGGGCGCAGCAGGTGGTGGACTTTTTCCAAAATGCATAATCGCAAGGTCGCACCCGGAATGTGATGAAGTACCGCGAAGGCGGTTACCAGGT
>JBGOZL010000191.1:0-5182 GCA_041480185.1 Anaerolineae bacterium | reverse complement strand
TTTTCGGCAACGTCATAAGCGTTAATGGTGTAAAACTTCAGTTTTTTGTCGATGATGTCCTTCTGAACTTCCTGGGGCAGCTTGTCCCAGATTTCCTGCGGACCATACAAACTATTCACCAAAAAGACAGCGCCGGGCTGGGCGAACTTGGTGAAGTCAAAGCGCTCGAGGAAGTTAAACTGGTGGCAGGCAACAAAGTTGGCAGTGTTGGGGGTGATCAGGTAGGGCGCCTGGATCGGTTTTGGACCAAACCGCAAGTGTGAAACCGTTAAGGTGCCAGCCTTCTTAGAGTCGTAGTAGAAATAGCCCTGGGCGTTGTTGTTGGTTTCTTCGCCGATGATTTTGATTGAGTTCTTATTTGCACCCACGGTGCCATCCGAACCCAACCCAAAGAAGAGGCAGCGCACGGTCTCAGGGTACTCAACAGAAAAATTGAGATCATAATCCAGGCTGGAGTGGGTCACGTCTTCATTGATGCCGACCACGAAATGATTTTTGGGGTTGGCTTTTTTAAGTTCGTCGAGGACAGCTTTGACCATGGCCGGGGTAAATTCTTTCGAAGACAGCCCATAGCGTCCCCCGATCACCTTAATGCCCTGGTATCCATTTTCGAACAGGGTGCTGGTCACATCCAGGTAGAGCGGTTCGCCAGAGGCACCGGGTTCCTTGGTGCGGTCTAGAACGGCAATAGACTTGACGCTCTTGGGCAGGGATTTGATCAAAGCAGCTGTGTCGAATGGACGGTAGAGGCGCACGCGGATGACGCCCACTTTTTCACCCTTATCGACCAGGTAACGCACCGTGGCTTCGGCTGTCTCGCCGCCTGAAGCCATAATGATGATCACCCGCTCGGCATCCGGAGCGCCAATATAATCGAACAGGTGATAGGCGCGGCCGGTCAGCTTGGCGAATTTGTCCATCGCTTTCTGGACGATGCCGGGAACCTTGGAATAGAACGGGTTGATGGTCTCGCGCGCCTGGAAGAATACATCCGGGTTCTGGGCGGAGCCGCGCAGAACGGGATGATTGGGAGAAAGGGCGCGGGCACGGTGGGCTCGGACAAGCTCATCGTCAATCATTGCCCGCAAATCGTCATCCGTCAGCTGCTCGATTTTCGCAACTTCATGCGAAGTGCGGAAGCCGTCGAAGAAATGCAGGAAAGGCACGCGTGCTTCCAACGTAGAGGCCTGGGCAATCAAGGCCATATCGTGCGCTTCCTGGACCGAACCGGAGGGAAGCATCGCCCAGCCGGTCTGGCGAACAGCCATCACATCAGAATGGTCTCCAAAGATGGAAAGGGCATGGGTTGCCACCGTGCGAGCCGAAACATGGAAAACGGTGCTGGTCAATTCCCCGGCGATCTTGAACATGTTGGGGATCATCAAGAGCAAGCCCTGGCTGGCAGTGAACGTGGTAGTCAATGCCCCGGACTGGAGCGCTCCATGGACTGCACCTGAAGCGCCCCCCTCGGATTGCATCTCTATGACCAGGGGCACGGTACCCCAGATATTCTTTCGGTTGATTGCTGACCAATCATCAGCGAACTCTCCCATATTGGAAGAAGGCGTGATGGGATAGATCGCGCAGATTTCATTGGTGCGATGGGCGACTGAAGCGGTGGCCTCATTCCCATCAATCGTAACCTTTTGTCGTTCCATTTATCTTTACTCCTTAAAACAGGATAACACATAGGCTTCTGTGCCAGGATAATTTACCAAACAATGAGTGTATTCCCCCGGGTTTCCTTGCGATAGTAATTTTATACACAATATCTACTGCGACTTGTCACCAATCATAATAGGTGCTATTTTTGCAATTCCAGGTGCTTGCGAGCCAAGAGGATCGCTGCCAGCGATTTTGCATCCTGGATTTCTCCGCGTTCAGACATTGCCAGCGCCTCAGATAAAGGGAATCGCTCGACGGTCAGGAATTCGTCTGCGTCGGCCTCCAGGGGGTTATGACGCAAATCGGTGGCCAGGTAGACGTACATGTACTCGGTGGAGTAACCGGGGGCCAGGTAAAACCCTCCCAGGGGTTCCAATTTTCCCGCAGCCATGCCTGTTTCTTCCCGCACTTCTCGGGTGGCGCAATCTTCTGGGGCTTCGCCCTTGTCGAGTGTCCCGGCAGGCAGCTCCAGCAGATCCAGCCCAGCTGCATGCCGGTACTGGCGGACGAAAATTAAATTGCCGTCCGCGTCCAGGGGCAGAATGATTACCGAACCGACATGTTCCACGATATCGAAGCTGGTCTCACGACCGTCCGGCATCCGAAGCGTATCATGGCGGATCGTGAAGGCGCGCCCTGGATAGACAATTTCGGATTTTAATAATTTGAATGACATACAATCTCCAAAAAAACACCCAGGCTGGATCTGCCTGGGTGTTATAAGTTACTTATATTTTATGGAATATTTAGAGTTTGATTGATGTGCAGGATGTATGGTGATACCAGACTGTTTGCCGCGATAATTTGGTTGGGATCAACATTACCAAAATAGCAGGCCACTGAATAGATTGTTTCGGTGGCAGAAGAGACAGTAAAGACGGACGGATGGGAATGCAAAGCCCGGTCGCCGACAAAGGGATTACCAGTTTTTGGAATGTTTAAAACACTCCCCGGTTGAAGCAGGGTTGAGTCGCTAAGACCGTTGAGCGATAGCAATTCCTGCTGGTTTACGTTGAAGCGGCGGGCAATGCAATATGGGTACTCGCCCTGCATGAGCGTGTATGTTGCCGGGTGCCCGGGTGTGGAAGTTGGCACTATGATGATCGGCGTGGTTCCGGGGGGGGGTGTGGAGGCAGCCCCGGTGGGCGGTATCACCGGAGGGGGGGTGCCATAAGGTGTTGAAGTGGGGTGACCGACCGTGGGATTAAGAGTCTGTGCCGCCTGCGTTTGCACGTAAAATGCCGTCATCGTTTGCAGCATCTGCGTGGTACCGATTAATTGTATTTGACCCACGCCGGTTGGCCCCTGCACGGTGACATTCACCTTCCCGGTAGGTGTAGCCAAAGCAACCTGCGGAGATTGGGAAGCTGCGCGCGAACAGGAAATTAGCATTAACATGGTTGTCAACCCAATGATGAAAATCACCGATAATTTCTTGACCATGTTTTCCTCCTTAAAAACAATCTTCCTAGTTTTTGATATCTAAAGAGATACTAGCACAACCTTTCTATATCGTCAAGCGGCGGATTTTACCCTATTACCGATTGTGAGCTATTTCTCAAGCAGCATTGTCACCGGGCCGTCATTTTCAATCTCGACCAGCATATGGGCACCGAAGCTGCCGGTTTGAATTGGAATGCCCATGGAGTTCAACAACCCAGCGAATTTTTCCACAAGCGGCGCGGCTACCTCGGGGTGGGCTGCCTCCGTAAAAGATGGGCGCCGCCCCTTGCGGGTGTCGCTGTAGAGTGTAAATTGTGAAATGACGAGGGCTGCGCCATTTACATCCAGGAGCGACCGGTTGAATTTGCCGTCAGAATCAGCAAAGATGCGCAGGGATGCAATTTTCTCCGCCAGGAACCTGGCTTGTTCTTCTGTATCTCCCTGCCCAATTCCGAGCATGATAACCAGTCCATGACCGATTTTGGCAATGGTTGCCCCTTCCACGGACACTTTACCGGATATGACCCTTTGTATTAATGCGCGCATTTTCCATGGCGGGGGCGATAACAGGGCGTCCCCTTGTTAATCAAGGTAATTGCACTGCAGCCCGAACTTCCTGCATCGTTTTTTCGGCAATGGCTCTGGCACGGGCAGCACCCTCGGCAAGCACGGAGGGAACCAGGTCCGGCTGCGCGGCGATCTCGGCGCGTTTGGCGCGGAAGGGCTCGAGAGCCCCGTTCAAACTCTCCGCAAGTCGTTTCTTGCAATCCACACAGCCAATGCCTGCCCGGCGGCATTCGATGTTGATCATTTCCACATCTTCTTTGTTCGTAAAGACTTTGTGAAGTGTGAATACGTTACATATATCCGGGTTGCCGGGATCGGTGCGTTTAATGCGGTGCGGGTCAGTAACCATCATCATGACCCGCTGGCGGGTTTCCTCGGGCGTGGCAGCCAGATCGATCTGGTTGTTCAGGCTTTTCCCCATTTTCTCCTTGCCGTCAATTCCGAGGACCTTCTGCACTTCAGCCGCTTTCATTCTTGGTTCGATAAAAACACTGGTGTTGTAGCGGAAATTAAATGAACGGACAACCTCGCGCGCAAATTCAAGGTGGGGAGCCTGGTCAATTCCCACCGGGACAAGATCTGTTTTATAGAGCAGGATATCCGCGCTCATCAGCACTGGGTAGCCGACCAACCCATAATTGACATTGTTCGGGTTCTGGCGCACTTTTTCCTTGAAAGTTGGCAGGTCGGTAAGTTTTCCGAGCGGCGTCACCATAGAAAGGATCGTGTGCAGTTCAGTCACCTGGGGGACGTGGGACTGCACGAATAGGATGGTCTCCTCTGGACGGATGCCGACCGCCAGAAGGTCAAGAGCCAGGTCATAGGTATTCTGTTTCAGGTTTAGGGTGTCCTCAACCGTTGTCAGGGCGTGCAAGTCAACGATGCAATAAACGCACTCGTAATCGTCCTGCAAAGAGACGTAGTTTTTGAATGCGCCTAGATAATTGCCCAGGTGGGCACGCCCTGTGGGTCGGATGCCGGAAAAAACACGGCCTTTTTTAGCCATGGTTACCTCGAGAATAACAGAATTTAAACGCCGAAGGTCTGGTTACTTTATTAAGAATTCTCCGACCAGGCCCAGGACTTCGCCCGGATTGGCGTGACGTCCTGTCTGGAGCTTGGAATACAACAGGGTATTATTGACGGTGACCTCGAAACGGCTTCCATCGGAAGGAATGAGGGTGATGCTCTCAATCTTCGCTTCGAAGTGGTTCAGAAGCTCATTTGCCAGGCTCACGGCCCGGTCGGTAAAGTGTCAAACTGTGCAGTAAGCGATCGAGATTATTATCAAAGGACAACTCCTGGGTAATTTTCCAAAAATTATACTGCTTCTTGATTAAATCTGTGCACATTTCGATCTTGATATAGAGATACCTTTGTACGCGTGGAGTATCGAAATTCGCCCCTCGTGATGCATCAAGACCAAATGTTACTTTAGGGGTATCGTTGCATCAAAGCGGAATGTTACCGTGAGATTTTCCATAGCTTGGCGACTTTCGCATCGATG
>JBGOZL010000190.1:0-5186 GCA_041480185.1 Anaerolineae bacterium | reverse complement strand
CTGAGGATGGGGGTTTGATGCCCCCTCGGCTTGTGGCGGCTTGTCCCCTACGC
This sequence comes from Anaerolineae bacterium, assembly GCA_041480185.1. Lineage (GTDB taxonomy): Bacteria > Chloroflexota > Anaerolineae > Anaerolineales > Villigracilaceae > UBA877. The sequence continues at coordinate 5,133 of JBGOZL010000190.1, read as the reverse complement.
TTCGCTTCGGGGATACCCTTGCGGGTACGATGTCCCGGTAAAACATCGGGACTTTTCAGTGATGGAGAGCCATGTGACCGTCACCTTGAAGGTGAAGGTCAGATACCCAGGCGCACACACTCAACCGGGCGGACACAGGGGTTCGCCTCTACAATACGTCAAACGGACAGACGAACAGACGGTCTTTCAGCAGGGATTTGCGTTCCCCAACAATCTCAAAGCTGCCTTCACAGTGGATATCGTCAGAGGAAGCACCCACCATCACCTTAATCGTCCCGGCCTCCACAACCAGCTTCAATGCCTCATCATAAAAGGCCAGTTGATCCACCGGCAGGTGGAAGGTGATGCGGCGGGTTTCTCCCGGTTGGAGGGACAGCCTGGCAAAGCCTTTCAGCTCCTTGACCGGGCGCGGAACACAGCCGTATTCATCACAGGTATACAACTGCACCACCTCGTCGCCGGGCCTTGCGCCGGTGTTGCGGACATCCAGGCTTACATCCACGCTCCCGCCGGCTGCGACCTTGGGGGTGGAGAGGCTGAAACCGGAATATTCAAATGTGGTGTAACTCAGCCCGTGCCCGAAAGGATAGAGCGGGCTGCGCTCCACGCTGACATAGTCCCTATACCAGTTCGACTTCCCGCCGGAAGGTTTCTGGTTATAAAACAGCGGAACCTGCCCGACATGACGCGGGAATGTGACCGGCAGCCGGCCGCCAGGATTGACCTGCCCGAAAAGTACAGCGGCCACAGCGGGCGCGCCTTCCTCGCCCGGCAGCCAGGCTTCCAGGATGGCGGAGGCTTTTGCAGCCAGTTCCGGGATTGCCAGCGGGCGTCCATTGATCAACACCACCACAACCGGTTTTCCGGTGGTAAAAACGGCCTGGGTCAGTTCGTTCTGGACGCCAGGCAAACGCAGGTCAACGCTGTCACGGGTCTCTCCAGTGGTGCAATCCGACTTGAGGCCTGAACGGTCGCCCAGGACGAGGATGACCACATCCGCATCCTGCGCAACCCGGACAGCTTCGTCAAACCCGGAGGGGTCCGGGTCAAGGTTATCACAGCCACGCGCATAGCGCACGTCCGCCTGCGGGGCAGCCGCGCGGATGGCCTGCAGGATCGTGGGGATCTTAACCGCCTGCGAGGCCAGGCTGGCCGGGTCAAGACCGGCCAGGGGAGAATCCGTCGGAGCGATGGACAGGAAATATTCTAACTGGGCGGTATAGGAATACGCTCCAACCAGGCTGCGGCTGGAATCCGCGTTCGGCCCAATGACCGCCAGCCTGGGGGTGGTCTGTTTCAGCGGCAGGATACCGTTGTTGGCCAGCAGGGTCATGCTCTGGTTGGCCACTTGGCGGGCCAGCTGGCGCTGGTCAGAGGTATCAAAGACTTCCAGCACCCGGCCTTCATCCACATAGGGATTTTCAAATAGACCCAGCTCAAATTTCTTCTGCAAATGGCGGGAAACCGCCGCATCCACCAGGTCCATTGAAACCTGGCCGGCTTCAACAGCTTGCTTGAGCGGGGCGTGATAGCCAACCGGGTTCGGCAATTCAACATCAATCCCGGCGGTCAAAGCCATCAACGCTGCACTGGAAAGGTCCTCTGCAACGTTATGGTAATTGTGGATCATAAGGATGGTCTCGTAATCGGAAACCACCAACCCCGTAAAACCAAGTTCGCCACGCAGCAAATCCGTCAGGATGGCACGCGATGCCCCCACCAGCTCCCCATCCAGTTCGGGATAGGCATTCATGATAGTATGTAAGCCGGCGTCCCGGATGACCGCCAGGAAGGGGGCAATATATGTTTCCATCAGATCGCGCTTGCCCATGTGGACCGGGGCGCAGTTCATGCCTCCCTGCGACAGGCTGTAACCGACAAAATGCTTGCCGGTGGCCATCACCCCATCCTCTTTCAGACTCCGCCCCTGCAAGCCGCGCACGTATGCCATTCCAAACTGGCTAACTAGGGTGGGGTCTTCGCCAAAGGTCTCCTCCATGCGCCCCCAACGCGGGTCACGCGCCACGTCAAGTACGGGTGCCAGGCCCTGGTGCGCGCCAACCGCCCGCATCTGGATGCGGATGGCATCCGCCATTTTCTGCGCGAGGTCAGGCTGGAAGGTGCCAGCCAAGCCAAGCATTTGCGGGAAGACCGTCGCGCCGAGGGCCATATAGCCGGAACAACACTCCTCATGGATGATGGCAGGAATCCCAAGACGGGTAGCGGTGACGAGATGGTGCTGGAGCGTATTGGTGGCCTTGGCACTGGATACGGGATCGAATATGGATGAACCGCCCACGCGCGTGATTTGCCCAATCCCAAGCGCGAGCAGTTGCTCGATCTTTCGGTTGGAAAGGGTGCGGCTACCATCGAGAAAATCACGCGTCCAAAAGGAATACAGTTGGGCCAATTTTTCATCCAGAGTCATCCGGCCAAGCAAATCGGCAACCCGGGCGGGTAGCGGGAGAGTGGCGTCGCGATAAGACATTAGCGTATGCCCAGGAGCAGGTCGATGGTCAGCTGGTCGAGACGTTCATATTTCAGCCCGCGACGGGCGATGAGGTTCCGGTCAAAGGGCTGCAATTTGAGGGCGGCCGCTCTGGCAGGTGTGTATTTGCCAAAGAAGAGCGCCATGCTGCCATCATCCGCATTGACCTCGGCTAGTAGCGCCTGAATCTCCTTATCCGCATTCCATCGAGCGGCCTTCTCCTTCAGCATTAGGTAGGTACGCATGCAGCCGCGCGCAAAATCCTTCACACCCTCCTCATCCTCAGTGCGGTAGGCATGCGCATCAAAGTGACGCGAGCCTTGGTAACCCACATCCTCCAGGAACTTGACCAGGAAGAAGGCGGCTTTCAGGTCGCGCGAGCCGAAGCGCAGGTCTTGGTCGTAACGGCCGGGATACTGGTCGTTCAGGTCAATATGGAAGAGCTTGCCGGCTTCCCAGGCCTGGGCCACGCCGTGCATGAAGTTCAGCCCGGACATATGCTCGTGCGCCACTTCCGGGTTCACGCCTACCATTTCGGGGTGGTCAAGCGTGGCGATGAAAGCCAGCATGTGGCCGGTGGTGGCGTTGTATATGTCGCCGCGCGGCTCATTCGGTTTGGCTTCCAAGGCCAGCTTCAGGTAATATTTCTTGTCCAGAACGTAGTCGCACAGGAAGTTCATGGCTTCACGGTTGCGCTGGATGGCCGTGACGGGGTTCTTGCTGGCATCCGTCTCAGTTCCCTCACGCCCGCCCCAGAAGACATACACCTTTGCGCCAAACTCGGCGCCCAGGTCGATCGCATTCATGGTCTTCTGCAGCGCATAGAGGCGCACTTTCGGATCATTGGAGGTGAAAGCGCCATCCTTGAAAACCGGATCGTAAAAGAGGTTGGTGGTTACCATCGGGACCTTCAGACCGGTAGCCTCCAGCGCCTTACGGAAATCCTTCTTGATAGCTTCGGCTTCGGCAGGTGTGGCATCGATCGGGACTAGGTCGTTATCATGGAAGTTGACGCCGTAGGCGCCCACTTCCCTCAGCAGGTAGACCAGTTCGGCGGGTGTTCTGGCAGGGCGCACCGGACCTCCGAATGGGTCGCGACCGGTGTTGCCAACGGTCCACAGGCCGAAAGTGAATTTGTGCTCGGGTTTGGGAGAATAGTCAGACATCTCAACTCCTTCTTGAAGATAATAAAATTAAATGTTGATAGAAATCGATACTTCGCCTTTACCATCCAAGGTGAAAATGCCATTCCGGTCTTCCAATGACACTTCATACTCTCCAAGGAAACCACAAAACGTAAATTGACCCATGTCATCGGTTGTCATGCGGGTTGGAGGGAACCACCACTCCCCTTTAACCAACTTCAATAATTCGGTATACGCAGGTTTACAGGATTGATCCCGGCGCAATAGACCGGCAGGCGCATTTAGCCAGCCGCCATCGGATAAATCCCACCAGGTGATCGCCTGCACCGCCGGGTGAGCAAATAAAGTCTTGTAATGCAAGACCACTTCCCGTGCCTGGCGTTGTTCCCCCTCAGGTGTGGTCGACCACTCTTGAACCTTATAGTCGTTCAAATCTGTAATTTTGGGTGGTATGAGGGCGCCCGAGACAATCGTATTCTCAGTAAAGTGGATGGGCAGGTTAAACCGTTCAAACCGTTCCAAAACGCTGAGGGTTCGCTGCCTCCCCCAATATCCCTGATGCATGTGCGATTGAATGCCAATGACGTCGATCTGGATACCTGCCTCCAGACAACCTTCCACAAGGATGTCATAGGCAGGGGAGACATCAAAGTCGTTTAACAACAACGTTGCCTTCGGGTTGGTTGCGCGTGCCGTTTCAAACATTGTCCGGATCAACCTAATGCGTCCGAGTTCCTTGCACAGACGCGTAATCCCGTTATCATAACGGTTGAAAACAGGCATGATGACCGCCTCATTGACAACATCCCATTGATCTATCGCTCCCGCAAATTCAGATACTTCCCGTTGTATGCGCTCCACTTGGGCCTGAAGAATCTCGCGGTTATTCATTGATAGCAACCAGTCTGCTGTCAGTGTGTGCCAGCACAAAGGGTGGCCCTTGACCGTGCAACCATGCTCATTATACCAACGGGCAACATTGAGTATGCATTTTGTCTGTGGTCGCCCGCGTTGAGGCTCGAAGCGTCCCCAGTAAAACGGCAATGTAACTTGATTGAACAGGTTTAGAAAATGCTCGTTACACAGTTCGGCCTGCTCTATTTCCTTACCCGATAAATCCCCATTTACCAGGGCAATTGTACTTTCCCCCCAATTGCTGCCGAACAGGAATTGATGATTCTTCTGTTTCACTAGGATGTCATGATGAATCACGGGTGATCCATCATGAGTAAGAGTGACGGTGGCATGTATAGTTCTGTTTTTACGAATTGCAGAATCAAGATCTTCCATAAAACTCCAATTCCAGCCACACCATTACTTTCCGAGTTTGGGTTCGCAAGGATTGGTGAATGGTTCTCCAAAAGGAAAAAGGGATTGGGCGTTTTTCTCAACCTCTTTTCATTTGGGGGTATAAATCTGAAAGTTTCCACTGACATGCAAAAAACCCAGCATGTACAGCATCCCGTCATAATAGCGCCATTTACCGGATGGGATCTGTGT
>JBGOZL010000189.1:0-5213 GCA_041480185.1 Anaerolineae bacterium | reverse complement strand
GGTGTCCCGGTGGCTAATACTATGGGCGTATTCTGGAGAGTCGCAGTAAACAGCGCGGCCTGTGCGGTTTGGGTTAACTGTTGAACAGCCTGGGCGTTGCCTGCTTCAATGGTTGCCTGGGCAGCGCTCCTTTGAGCGGCCAGGCGCGGCGAGATCACCAGGAAATAGACCGCCATGCACACAAGGGTCAGGAAGACCAGGCCTGCCATAATCCCGCCCACGATCCAGAACGTCCGGTTATTTTTCTGCTCCGGCGGCGGGGCGTCAGGAGTTTCCATCAAATTTTGGGCATTTCCTTCATCCAACATGGCATCTTCCTCCTCGATAGAAATATATTACCCTAGGACTTCCAAATTAGCAAGCGGGACAATAATTTGCTCGCCAGAATCCAGTTTTACTTCTGCAGCCTCCACGCGTAACCCGCTGGGAACAGCTGTCAGACCGGGCAGCAGACTTGTCAGAGTGCCGACCGCCCCGGCATTGGGTGCACGCATCATTCGAACCGGTTGACCGGGGGCAAATGACTCCGGATACCGCGGCAGAGGTGGGTCTTCCGTAACAGGCATGGGGATGAGGATTTCGGGCCGCACGCCGGTTTGCCGATCGAACGGTTCAGCATTGAGTGTCACTTCACGCTTTGCATTGGTGGTCAGTAATTGGAAGGTGGCACTATCCATCCGTTTCAGCCCAAAACCGTCAACAACTATAATTGGATACTGCATCTGCGCTGCAAGCGGGATGAGAGCAGGTGAGAGACTGCCTACGATGATGCCTCGCACCGGCAGGTCGCTGGCTGCCTGCAAGGCAGCCGGATCGCTGCAATGACCGGCCAGCAGGATCGAACCGCGCAGGCTAACGTCTATCTTTTTTACAGTGAGCTCTTCATCCGGTTTCGAGACAATAGGCAGCAATAAACCCAACCCCAACTGGCCGTTGCCCCATTCACCCTGCACGAGCGCGCCATTGAACGTAATTTCAACCCCGCGGTCTGAGATCTGACGTGTAACCCTTCCCGGGATTGCAGCTCGCAGTTCGAAAACTCCATCCCCGGCTTCCATCAAGGTGCGCCCACTGCCTACCAGGATTATCCGCCCATTGACCGGCACCCGCAGGGTTTGCGGGATAATGCCTATCCGCTGGGCAATGGTCTCACCTTTGGTGACCATTTCCCCGGCTTTGACCTGAATGAGGCGTTGGGCAGCTTCCGGCTGGATTCCAAACGCGAGGGCTACATCTATCAACAGATGTCCCTGCCCGTAATGTGCTTCGCCTACTACATCCAAAGGGGTAACCTTTTGATCCATATGCGCGGTGATCCGACCAGGCACGGGTAAAAGACGTTCCCGATGGATGGTGGTCAAGGGAAGAACATGTACAACTGGCGCCAGCATGGAGAGGTTATCCTCCTAAGGTCCACAACCATTTTTTTATCAGGTCGCACCGGCGTGCATTATCTGCCGGAAAGCGCAGCGGGCGGCCGCGGGCATCGAATACCACCCCCAGCGACGTACCTTTAACGGGAATGCTGTCTTCTCGGGATGGGCGGGGACCAATGCCCAAATCAGCATGGTTTAAAGGTTCGAGAAACAGGCGCCCGGTTTGACCGACAGGTAACGGCAATACTTCAAGCGCTCCCTGTTTCACCTCCACCCGGTTCTCGTTGCCGTTCTGGTTTACGAGGCGGGCATTCAGGACGGGAGTCCCCAGACGGGCGTTGACATACGGTGCAACCACGGTCGCCACACCAAGAAATGCACCTGATTCAAGTATCTGAATGGGCAGGATTGAATTGCGGATGGCGGCTGCGCCCAGTGCAGGCAGCAGGTAGTTCTGATCCAGAATTACGGTGGTGATGCCCACCGGTTGGATGGCATCCAGCAAAATCAGCAACCCTTGGCCGAGCGTGGGAGCATGTGTAATCACACTCCCTGCAGCCAGAATCGGCTCAAAATAGGGCGTCAGGTTGAGGGCAGCTCTCCGGATTTTTCGAGGAAAATTTTTGCTGGCGATGTTCAAGGCCACCTGCAGACTCTGGCGTGCCACGGCCTGTTCAATGGCCAGGTCTTCCGGTGTGGCAGGGATGCTTGCCGGGTGAATGGATTTTTGATACAGATAATCACTAACCGCTTCGGCAGGAATTTCAACAGGTATCCATTTCAGGATATCTTCCACCTTGGTATAACGCAGCAAGCTGACGAGTCCCTCACCAAGTCCTAATTGGGGATACACCCCCAGGGTCAATTTACCACCAAACCCCGCCGCAACGGTGGCGGCTGATGCTCCCAGGTCTACGCCCAGGATGCCTTTGCTAGAGTCATATACCGTACTCAGGAAGCGAATCACACGCCCCTCGGCAGATGCCGTAGGTACCAGCGTGTTTCCAGCCCAGTTGTTTAGTTCTTCCAAACCATGCATTTGAATGCCGCGCACGTGGTTGTAGAGTTCGATCAGGGCATTGTGAGCGGGCTGGAGATCTTCAGCATCGATTCCGGGACGCAGGTTAGAGCCTATGCCCAGGGCCGAGGTCAACGGCTGTAAACTTCTCCTTACTTCATCGGCAAGGCCCTGGTTCCCGGCGAAAAGCAGGGCGGGACGTTTATCAGACGGCAGCAGGTAACAGGCCAGGCCGACAGTTTCTATCAGACGCTGAACGGAGCGAGTTGCCCCGCCGTCCGTCCCGCCCGCAACCAGGATCAGGTCCGGGTGGATATTTACCAGACTGTCAATCTGTTCTTCCGGCTTGCGGGCGTCGTTCAGCCCAATCGTTTCCACCACGCGGGTGTAGGTGCTGCTTGCCAGCCTCTGCGTGCTCTCCAGCGAGACGTCATCCAGCAATGCAACGACAGCAGTTTTGATCGCTGGACCGGCAGAATGGGAGGCGGCAAATGTGTCCACCCCGGCGCCTCCAGAGGTGGGCATAATCAGTTGATAACCTTCACCGAGGAACTTACGCCCGGTGACGGTTTCCAGTTTTTCAATCGCTTGGCGCACCCCCTCGCTGATATCCCGATAGGGTGCCACGGCTGTAGTGGGAGAGTGCCCGGAAGCAATGAAACGATAACTCCCCTCCACCACGTCAAAGAGGGCGGCGCGGGTCGTTACCGTGCCGACATCAACTGCCAGGAGGGAATCAGCGTTAACCTGTGAAGCGGGCATAAAGGTTAAGTCCCAAAAAAAAGCTCAAAAGATTTACAGAGACGACAAAAAGGTAATAATAAAATTCAGACGCTCGATGAGAGCAGTCAATGCAGCCATAAAAACGCCGGCAAACAGGACCCCAAAAGTAATGGCGATGAATATCTGGCCCACCCAGCTCAATAAACTAACCAGTTTCCCACGCTGAGGCCCGGTGGCGGTAGCTTTTGCGCCGAAATGGAAATAGGTAAGCGCAGTCACTGTGCCGATCAGCATAAAAGTGCCTTCAAAGATGCGTTCAAGCCAGAATTGCCCGGCGGTGGACAGGTCAAGGGCCTTCATGGATGCCTGGGTCTGGGGGAATAGCGTCCCCATCACTGCCCCTCCAATGGCAACAGCCGCGCCAACTCCCACCAGGAAAGCCATTGGCAGAATCCCCACACTGGCAGTCCGCGCGGAGAGTTTCAGCAGGAGCATCAACCCTAGGACTAGCGGAACAATAAGTAGCAGGCGCTCGCCCAGGCTGGCAGATAGCAGCGGCAGGATGAGCCGCGGATACAACACCTGATGCCAGGCAACCGCAGCAACATACCCGGCTGAAACACCGATAAAGATATATATGGCAATTCGAAAGATTGGGTTGTCCCCAATGAGATAACTCAAGACCATCAGGGTAAGCAGGAAACTTATCCCACCAGTTACAAGGTCAACAGCATTTGCAGATGAAACTGCGGGCATATTCAGGCCTTTTCCCCAGATTTGTCGCGGCGGGCAAGCCAGCCCGCAACAGCACTCCAAAATGCGCCGATTACAATTAATACTTCTGCAACCAGCGTTCCAACACCAAATGAATTCCAATATTTTTCAGCCAGTCCGGGAGTTGAATCTGGGTGGGTGAAAATCTGCCCGTAAGATTCACCGCCCGCCAGACCGGTGACAAGGCCTTTAACCTGTCCCGAAGCATAATAAGGGAGGATCATTGGTTCCGCCTGGGCAGAGATGACCATCAGCATGGGGGTATTGCCGATCGTGGATCCGGTCTGTTCTATCCAGACCCGTCCGCTATCAGCATTGTCAGTTAATATGATAACGGCAGCAAAATCACTTAATGCCCGAACTCCTTGCAGGGGCGGCATTGTCCAGGCTTGTTGACCGTCCAGCGTGAATCGAGCGGCTTCCGTGGGGGAACCGGCAAAATATTGCACGCCCGAGGATCCTCCAGCCAGGTACCCCAGGTCAACATATTGCTGCCCGGATTGATAATTGTGCCCGGCGACCAACGGCGAAGCACTGGCATCGTGCAGGAAGCGTTCAGCCAGGGCTGGACCGGTTGGGCTGGTGGAAATCAGCGCCAGGCGGGGTCCCTGGAGCAGCAAATGATCCATAAGGGGCGCGGCCGCGGCTTCCATTTCACCCGAGAGAGCCGGGTCATAATCAAAAACGACCAGCACTGGCGCGTTGGTTTTCAAGCTGCCGACCAAGGTGAAGGCGCTGACCGTTTCAGGCGGGCGAAGGGCACTGGCAGGCGTGGCTGGAATCCCCGTAAGGAGCGGCGCCACGACCGCCGCGATCAGGAGCAGGGTAATCAACCACCGCCACAGCCGGTTGGAAGTAAGACGCGCTCTCCTGGCAGCCACCGGTTGAGTCTCGCCGGAAATCATCCGTTCGAAAGCAGCCGCATAGCGCTGTTGACCCTCGGTGACATTGAGGATGGCGGTATATGCAGGCGGCTTGCGCAGCATACCAAGACCCGGACTAACCGGCAGCACCCCCTGCAAACCTGCCAACGGACCGGTCTGCTCGATGACCTGCACCTCCTGTTGCGCAGCTTCCTTGGTTTCGGCTACCACCGATTCCACCGGACGCATCGCCTGGACCCAGGAGGGGAGTTCGGAAAGCTCAAGGTTTTCAGGTGTGGATGGTTCGGTAAGGCCCCCAGAAGCTTTTTCAATCGCTTGTTCCGGGTTTAATTTGGAAATCCAATCTGGCATTTCCAGGGGAAGTACTTCACCGGTCATTTCGCCGGAGGCAGGACCTTCCTCATTGGCAGCGATTAATGCAGGGGTCACCTCGGATGG
>JBGOZL010000188.1:0-5226 GCA_041480185.1 Anaerolineae bacterium | reverse complement strand
CTCGTCCGTCGCGGCATTGCCACCGACGATCGTCCCAATGGCGGGGCGGTGATCGTCAAAATTGATGAGGTGCTCGCCATGACCAAGGACCAGTACCGCACCGCGGTCGTATTGCGTTCGGACGGTACCGCCCTCTATGCCACCGAGGATCTGGCACTGACGTTGCACAAATTCCGCGATTACCCCCACCTGGCCAAATCTGTCTACGTGGTCGATGTGCGCCAGAGCCTGCATTTTACCCAGGTGTTCAAGATCCTGGAAATAGCCGGGTATACCCAGGCGCAGAAATGCAGTCACGTACCCTACGAGCTGGTGACCTTGCCCGGTAACGTGGTCGTCTCATCACGTGAAGGCACGGTGGTCCTGCTTGAAGATTTGCTGCGTGAGGCCACCTCCCGTGCCCGAGAGGAAGCTAAAAAGAAGAACCCTTCTCTTACCAATGAACAGCTTGAAATTGTGGCCAAAGCCGTTGGGTTGGGTGCACTAAAATACCCAATCCTGGCGCGTGAGAATACGAAAATGGTCACCTTCGATTGGCAGACTGCGCTTGATTTCAATGGGCAGGCCGCTCCCTACATCCAGTATGCCCATGTGCGTTGTAATTCGATCCTCAAGAAAGCGGAAGTCGACACAGCTGACCTTCCTCTTTCGCCATTTGCCTACTCTCTCGACCCGGCCGAAGTTGAATTGATTGACTGGCTCTCACGGTTCCCGGCCGAAGTCCAGCGCGCTGCTGCTGAATACAAACCACTCGTAATTGCCAGTATTGCTTACGACATTGCCAGAGCATTCGCCGGTTTCTATGACGCCTGTCCAGTCCTGCAGGCCGCCCCAGAGGTCCGGGATGCACGCTTGCGAATGGTCGCTGCGGTGAAAATTGTCCTTGCCAATGCCTTGGCGCTTTTGGGTATTACCGCTCCCGATGTGATGTAGCCATATTACCGGTGTCACGTTCCCACGTGTCGCGAGTCACCGGTCGTTACATTTGTTAATAATTGACACTGATATCTTGTATCAAGGAGAATCTATGCCAACCCGTACTCTCATAATGGGCGCCGCCGGGCGCGACTTCCACAACTTTAATGTCTATTTCCGTAACAACAAAGACTATGAAGTAGTGGCATTCACTGCAACACAGATCCCCGACATCGAGGGTCGCATATATCCGCCGGAACTTGCCGGGAAATTATATCCGAAAGGCATCCCTATCTATGCCGAGAGCGACCTGCTCAAGCTGATCAAAAAATATAAGGTGGAACAGGTCATCTTCGCTTACTCAGATGTCCCGCACGAGGTGGTCATGCACAAGGCCTCCATGGTTCTGGCTGCTGGAGCCGACTTTCGCCTGATGGGCGAGCATTCCACCCAGGTCAAATCCAGCAAACCGGTCATCTCAATTTGCGCCGTACGCACCGGGTCGGGCAAGAGCCAGACCACCCGACGCGTTTCCCTAATTCTCCGCGACATGGGCTTCAAGGTTGCGGCCATCCGCCATCCCATGCCCTACGGAGACCTGGTTAAGCAGGAAGTCCAGCGCTACGCCACCTATAAGGATCTCGACAAGTACGAGTGCACCATCGAAGAGCGTGAAGAGTACGAACCTCATATTGATAATGGGATTATTGTTTATGCTGGTGTGGATTACGAAAAGATCCTGCGTGCAGCTGAAAAGGAAGTTGACATAGTACTGTGGGATGGCGGCAACAACGATTTTTCGTTCTATGTTTCAGACCTGAAGATCGTGGTGGCCGACCCGCACCGTCCTGGTCACGAGAGCACCTATCATCCCGGTGAGATGAACGCTCGCAACGCGGATGTCATCGTCATCAACAAGGTGGATACCGCCGACCCGCAGGCGGTCATCAAGGTCCGCGAGAATCTGCGCATGCTGAACCCGGGTGCTACCGTTATCGAGGCCGCTTCCCCGCTCTTTGTTGATGACCCCTCCGCAATATTTGGGAAACGCGTGCTGGTCATCGAAGACGGCCCCACTCTCACCCACGGCGAGATGGCTTACGGCGCGGGTTTCGTGGCTGCCAAACGCTTTGGCGCTAAGGAGATTGTGGATCCGCGTCCGTTCGCGGTCCGTTCCATTGCCGCTACTTATCAAAAGTACTCGAAGACCGGTCCCATCCTGCCCGCCATGGGTTACGGCGCTGCCCAGATGAAAGACCTGGAAGCTACCATCCGCAAAGCAGACGTGGATCTGGTCATCATTGGCACTCCGATTGACTTGACCCGTGTTATCAATATCTCCAAGCCCCATCAGCGTGTCCGCTACGAGTTGCAGGAGATCGGCCAACCCACCCTGGAAGACATCCTCAGGGCGAAGTTTGGAAAGAAGAGTAAGAAATAAGAGAGAAGGATAAAAGGCCGGGGTTCTCATAAAAACCCGGTCTCTTTGTTACAATAAAACTATGTTTATTGATCAGGCAGAGATACTCGTACAATCCGGCAAAGGCGGAGATGGCATGGTCCATTTCCACCGGGAAAAATATGTTCCACGCGGCGGACCTGATGGAGGGGACGGTGGGCGGGGAGGTAGTGTTATTCTCGAGGTGCGTCCCACGCTTAACACTCTAGCGGCCTTCCGCCATACAACCCGTTACATTGCACAGGATGGTAAGGGCGGTGGGACTAATAATAAGTCTGGTAAAACCGCTGACAACTTGATTGTCTTCGTTCCTCCTGGGACTATAGTCTATGATGCTGCCACCGGAGCCCTGATTGGCGACCTGACCGCACCCGACCAGCGCCTATTGGTTTGTAAGGGTGGTCGCGGTGGGCGCGGTAATCCTCATTTCAAGAGCTCCATCAACCAGATTCCCCGCACCGCTGAACGCGGTGAACCGGGTGAAGAAAAACGTCTTCGGCTCGAACTCAAGCTAATTGCCGATATCGGCATCGTCGGGGTGCCAAACGCGGGCAAGTCCACTCTCCTGTCGGTTCTGACTAATGCCAAACCCAAGATCGCCGCTTACCCGTTTACCACCCTCGAGCCCAACCTGGGTGTGGCTGAAGTGGATGCCGAGACAACCGTCGTGCTGGCAGATATCCCCGGGCTGGTGGAAGGTGCTGCGCAAGGCGTGGGGCTTGGCCATGACTTTTTACGACACATCCAGCGGACTCGGGTCCTGATTCACCTTTTGGATGGTCTGTCCGATGACCCGCTTGAAGATTTCGCTCAGACCAACACCGAACTGGGTCTCTTCGATTCAAATCTGGCGAAAAAGCCCCAGATTGTCGCACTGAACAAAATAGACCAGCTTGAAGTTCAGGAGAGTTGGCCCAAGATCAAGAAGGAACTCAATAAGCGTGGCTTCGTTTCCATGGCAATATCTGCCCTAGCGCGCACTGATGTGCGTGAATTGCTGCTTAAAGCCGCTGCCACTCTGGCTGAAACGCCTACGCTGGAGGAAGTCGAACCTCCCATGCCGATCTATCGGCCCGTCGAAGACCCGCGTGCTTTCACCATCCTGCGCGAATCGGACGGTTATCGTGTCAAATCCGTCTCAATCGAACGCGCTGCTGAAATGACACCCTGGGACCAATCCGGTTCCGTTCGCCGCTTCCAAAAATTGATGGAACGTCTCGGAGTGGATAAGGCGCTTCGGGAAGCCGGGGCTCAGGAAGGGGATACGGTATATATTGGGGAGTATGAGTTGGAATATCAGGAATAGGTTTGTAAGAGACCAATTCGCAACTTATGGAAATTGTTCGATATTCTGTTGGTAAAACGTTGAATGATCGCCTTCATTTTGTCTACTTAATATTTCTGGTGACCGGGTGTTTTTCAACCTCAATTGTGCTTGGGGGGAATCCGGTACACGAATTTGCAGGTAGGTCATACGCAGGGACTGAAGATGGATTACAAGCCTCTAACACCTTACGCTCGAGCGGGGTAGAGAGTGTTATAAGGTGTCTCTGGTGCAGATTCCATAAATCATGTAGACCAGGAATCGTTCATCCTTCTGCCATTTGAATAATCGAAACCAAATTTGTCAATCCATCTTTTATGGACGAACCCAGATATATCCCTGGCACATTACTCTGCAACTCTGGCTGAACAACAAATGCCCGCCCACCAAACGTGATGACGGGGTTACCACCAACCTGTGTGATCCATTGCTGCCACTCTGCCAGCGCCTTCGCTGGTTTCCTACACATTGCAACCAACACAACTGCCCGGGGGTGGATATTATCAATAAATGTTGCCAAATCGTGGAAGGGCACATCCTGGCCGAGGTAAACCACCGGCCAACCCTGACGGCGCAATAGGACTCCTGTCATAAGCAAACTACCTTCGTGCTGTTCCCCCGGAGCACATGCAAGGACAATCGGGTTGCCGGGTCTTGGTGTTGGGCCGGTAACCATCCACATCAGCAGGCGGTGGCGCAGGTAATTGCTTGCCAGGTGCTCGGTGGCAACAGTGATATTTCCCTTCTCCCATCCCTCGCCTATTGCACATAAAACCGGTCCGATGACGTTGAGGGTGAGATCCTCTGGGGAATAGAAAGCGAGCATTTCTCCCATTAGTTGGTCGGCACGCAACAGGTCGTGGTGAGTCAGATGATCCAGGAGCGAATCGCCCAAGAAGGGGAAGGAATTGGGTTCGACTTTTGAGCTTGTTCCCGGTTCAACTGGCAGGAAAAGACGTCCGTCTGCTTCGAGAGCCCGCACCGCGATCACTGCCCTGCTGACAGCCAAGCCCGAATCCACTTGCAATTTTACCCAACGCAGGCCCGCGACGTCCTTTTCTGAATACAATCGGTGCCCACCTGCGGTGCGCTCTGCCCTCGGGTATCCATAGCGCCTTTCCCAGGCATGTAGGGTGGCAATGGGGACGCCAATGACGCGTGTAACAACGCCGATGTTGTAAAGGGGGGAAGCCAAACCTAATTTTTCCATAATAATATCTCTTTCTATATCCAGGAAAATTCTACTACCTATGAAGTGATTTGTCAAGAAAATATATGCAAAAACTTGACAAATAGCTTATTAGGTTGTATATTTTGCACATAAGACTTATCTCAACAGCTGATTAAAGTCTTTTAAAAATGTTCTTTAAAATGTTTTGGTAAGAATTAAATTCCCGGGGAAATTAGACATCTAAGGGGTCGAGACTTTGAATGATTGTTACTCGATATCCGGGAGACTTGAAAATCATTAAATGATAAAATATAGATGACACATAGACGATTTCATTATTATGTGATCCGCCTTAAT
>JBGOZL010000187.1:0-5238 GCA_041480185.1 Anaerolineae bacterium | reverse complement strand
ACAAGGCCCAGGACAATGGCTCCCACCAGGATGACGGCAAGGTAGGAAAGGAAAAGTTTAGCACCCAAATGACGGCGAAAGAAATCGATCATAGTGTTTCATCCTCGAAGCGGTAGCCTACGCCGCGAACGGTGGCAACGATCTTATCAGAGCCAAGTTTCCGGCGGATGTGCCCCAGATGAACATCCACGACGCGCATCTCTCCGTAGTAAGTTCCACCCCAGACCGCCTCGAGCAACTGCTCACGGGTGAGCACCCGCCCGCGGCTTTCAGCCAGGACCCGCAGTAAATCGAATTCTACGGCGGTTAATTCGATGGGATTACCATCCAAAGTGACCCGACGCGCCCCAAGGTCGATGCGCACATGGCGGAAGGCGAAGACCAGGTTGTCGGACCCCGTGGCTGTACCCGGTCCCAGACGGCGCAGGGCTGCCTTGATGCGCGCCACCAGCTCACGCGGGCTGAAGGGCTTGGTGACGTAGTCATCCGCTCCCACTGAGAGGCCCACGATCCGGTCGGTCTCCTCGGTTTTTGCCGTCAGGAGGATCACATAGACATTGGACTCGCGACGCAGTTGAGAGAGCACTTCAAATCCGTCCTTCCCGGGCAGCATGAGATCGAGAACGATCACATCCGGTTTAAAGGAACGGGCGGCTTTCAAGCCAGCGTTCCCATCCGCAGCGGTAAAAACCTCATAGCCTTCGGGTTTCAGGTAAGCCGTGACCAGGTTGACGATGGAAGGTTCGTCGTCGATTACCAGGATCTTTGCCATGAGGGTATTGTAACGTAAAAAGAGGGACGGGATTCTGCCCGTCCCTCGGAGATAAAGGAATTAATAATCCTGGGTGGCGATAAACGTGCCGTGCCAGGTGTGCAGGAAAACCTGGCTGTTGTAGCCATTGACGCTCAACATGCCGATGATATTACCATCCCGCAGGATGTCGATGGTGTAATAGCCGTAAAAGGGATCGGCATCTGATGCGGTCTGTGTACCTGGCAGGGCCGTGTTTAGATATTGCTGTGCAGCCTGGAGCGCCTGTGCAGCGGAGACCGTCATGGTACCTGAAGCAGCAGGTGTGGAGCTGGAGATGGAATTGCCCATCATTCCATAGCCCCCACCCATCATGCCCTGGTGATTCATTCCACCATATTTAAGATTCCACATCATGTTTGGGCCGGGTTCGGGAGTGACCGCCAACGTGGCCGGGTTCACCAGCAATTCGAAGGCGCCAATGCCGGTGCTCTGCTCCACGACACGCACATAGGCGTTATTGTCGAAGACCATCACCTCGGCAATCTTGAGATCGGAGTTGTTCAGCGCAACGAGATACGTCGTGGCAGCCTGGAAGGCCTGGTCTACCGTCAGGGGGGTCGCCGATGTTGTGGTGGAGCCGTAGTTACCCATCATACCTCTCCCTGAACCAAAGCCATTCCCACGGCCATTCATCATCCCCTGGCCCGTGCCAGAACCGCGGCCATCGAACCCGTTCATCCTTCCGGGGCCAATATTACTGCCGCCATTCATCATCCGGTACGAGGCCTGAGACCCACCCAGACCATAGAAGTACCCGCGACCGATCCATGCGCCGGTGAACACCAGTCCACCCGCAACAGCCAGGACCCCGATAACTATCAATGTAACCCGAAGTGCTTTACCCATTGTGTGTTTCTCCTTATAGTTTGTTTTTCAATTGATTTTTTATTGATTACAACGGAAGTATAGGCCTGGCAGGTAAATGGTAAGTGAAGGCATTATAAAGATTGTGTAAAGATTAGAAGGGCATGACCAATAATGCAGAGCGCCCATTTCCAGGTGGGAAATGGGCGCTCTGTGCCAGGTGGATTTGGGTTATTTTCCGGCGCGAATTTTCGGTCCGCTCATGGGGGCACCAAAAAGCGGGGCAAAGACGCAGAAGTCGAACAGCCCGGCCACCAGCGGTACCAGACCGACGACTGCAACGATGGTGCCACCCACACCATGGATGACAAACAGTCCCAAGGCGACGAGCAGGATGCCAGCCACAATACGGGTGAGGCGACCAGCGGGGGAAGCCATGAATTTCACAAAGGGGTTCATTTTATTTCTCCTATTTGGTTTGAATTGGTTTGAATTGATTTGTACCCCGAGTATAGGTGCATAATGTGATCCTGTCTGTGACAAAGTCACACACCTGAATAAGCTTGCAGAGCTTCCCGGTCCAAGATTCTGATGCTGCCCCGGGATACTTCGACCATCCCCTGTGCGGAAAAATCCTCCAGAATGCGACTGATGACCTCCCTGGAACTGCCCAGTTCGGCTGCGATCTCCTGATGGGTCATGCGGACCAGGTAGGAACCCTGACTGCGTTCCGATAAGAGGAACGCCAGGCGGGCATCCATACGGCGGAAAGCAACCTCCTCGACGATCGCCATGACCGCCGAAAGGCGCTGGGAAAGCAGTTCGAAGACAAACTCCCGCCACAGGTCGTAGCGGCGGACCCAGTCCCGGAAGGTATCAGCTGGGATCATGACCGCTTCGGCTTCCTGCTCCACCGTAGCAACGGCGGGAAAAACTTTCTGGCTCAGGATGGCATTGGCGGTGAGGATGCAGGATTGACCGTTCCCGAAACGGTAGAGGGTGATCTCCCGCCCGGTCTCGCCAATTTTGTATACTCGGACGACTCCAGAGATGAGCAGGGCAATTGCATCGACCTGGTCGCCTTCGATGAAAACATCGTGACCGGTCGGGATACGTGCGAAGAAGGCAGTATCCTGGAATTCGCGCAGCAGGCGCGGGTCGGCGTGTTTTAAAATGGGCATTACGCGGGCGATCCGTTGGAATTGTTCGGGATTGATCATTTTTTCTTCCCTTTACTCGAAACCAGCACAATAATACCTTGAGCCGGACGATGATACAAGCAGATTAAAAAATATGTGAGAAGGGCTAAACTGGGGAGACCTGATAGCCAATTGCCTTATAATATCTCCGGATTTTGTATTAACCAGCTTCAGGTCTTAAATTGTCCAAAGAAATAAGGTTTTATGTTTTGAAATATCATAAAAATCTTTAAGAAGACTGGCATATACTTTTTTGTCAAGACCCAGAACCCCAGACCCACATTCCACCTGGATATGACAAACGAAGGACGGCGATTATGGAGAAACATGTAGCGTACTAGTGAGATAAAGCGGTAAAAGGAATTGCAATCTTTTTCGAACCTGTGATGACCCCATAGGCGTTTACGGAATGGGGGAATACCGAATGGAGGACGAGGCTGAAATGAGCGAGCTGCTGAAAAATGATCCCACCAATGGCCTCCTGCAATACGAAACCACCCTGATGGGGCATGCGGTGGTTGGGAACCTGCAGGGTTCAGAGTGGTTCCCCGCTTTGCCTGATTGGTTCTTCCATGTGGGAACACAAAACATAGTCAAAACGTCTAAGTTGGAAGTAGATACCCACCGTTCTATCTGCTGCCGTCGGTTGGCTTGCATCAAAAGTCCAGCCTATGAGAAAGAAAGAGGAGACGAATGAAATTCAATCGGAAATATTTCATCCCAGCGGCTATTTTAATAATTTTAGCATCCCTCGTGCTGGCTGGCTGCGGGTCGGAACAGGTTCCCGCCAATCCACAAATCGGGGCGATCAATTCCCTGCGCACCCAACTGGAACTGCCAAAATTGCCCCTGGAATATGTCGAAACGACCTTCTATTCAAACTCTCCCAGCGGAAATCTCCGGGTGGAAGTCTACCAGGATACGCAGGGACGCAAGTTCTTTGTCGACCCCATTTCCAATCTGGTTGTGGAAATGGATGCCCGGGCTTTATTGGACAAGATATCCCCGCTTGCCTCGGTCCTGTCTGAAGAACAGGTCAGGGTAAAAGCGCAGAAACTGATCGCGGCCGCCATCCCCGGTTTTGAAACCTTGCGGACCAATTTAAGGTACGAGGAAGGTGGCAAAACAGATAACTACTTCTTTACCTGGTATGATGACAACGCGGCAGGTTCAAGCAATCCCTCCCGCGCCCAAATTGCTCTGCACAGGACAGGGCTGCTGTTTGGCTACGAAAATACCTTAACACTGGACAAGTAAAGCGTCCGATGTAACGAGTAGAAAGATGGTGAAATAAATATGCCTGCAGAATCAGCACTCGCAATTGCCATTCCCGAAGCCGAGAGTCTGGTCGAGAGCTTCCGCAGACAGTTTGACCCGTCCGCTGCCACCGGTATCCCAGCGCACGTGACGATCCTTTATCCATTCAAACCGCCGGAAGAAATCACCGGGAATGTGCTCTCAACATTACAAGAGTTGTTTTCGAATTTTCCGAGCTTCAATGTTTCCTTCATGGAAACAAGGCGATTTCCTGGTGTACTTTATCTTTCTCCCGTCCCAGACGAACCTTTCCGGAAATTATCCGAAATCATTGCCAGCCATTTCCCGGAAACACCACCTTATGGTGGAGATGTCACCCGCGTTATTCCCCATCTCACCATCGCACAGGTCAGTGATCCTCAGCGGCTGGATGAAATTGAAACCAACTTCCAGCATGTGGCAATGGATAAGCTACCGGTTCAGGCTGCAGTACGCTCGGTTACATTATTCGAAACCTCAAGCGGGAATTGGCAGGTGCGTGTTCAATTCCCCCTGCGCCCAGAGGGGTAGTTCAGCCCTCACCCGTTTGCGGGCGATCCTCCCATGCGCTCCTGTCTCTCCCCCTCCGCCGGCAAAATGATTTCTAGTGGAGGGTTTCCACGAGGAGTTGATAACCTATGCGGTCGATCACAACCATATTTATAATTTTCGGGATCATCATCGTGGCAGGATCGTCCTGCAGCAGTCAGGCAAAAGGGATCCTCTCCGGTCATGTAGATATCGGTCCATTACAACCTGTTGAAAGAATGGGGGAGCCCCAACCAACTCCCTCCCCAGAGATGTATGCGGCGTGGCAAATTGTGGTGCTTTCTGAAGATGGAAAAAGTGAGATAGCACGGGCTGAGATCGATTCCGGAGGGGAGTACCAGGTTATCATCCCTGTTGGAAAATACATGGTAACAGCCAAACCTGCAAATGGAGAAGGTTTAGGCGCCCAGCAAGTACAACCTGCGGAGATCTATAATGGGAAAACAACCTATTTGGATATTTCAATTGATACCGGCATCCGGTGAGAATAAAAACCTAAATCCATTATCAATTTAAAAGGATTTGTAGGGTACGGGAGGGGGACAGCCTATCTCTGACTATTTTAAATGGCTGTTT
>JBGOZL010000186.1:0-5286 GCA_041480185.1 Anaerolineae bacterium | reverse complement strand
CTCGTATAGTCCAAGCAGCATGCGGATGGTGGTGGTCTTTCCGGAGCCGTTCGGGCCGAGATAGCCGACGATCTCCCCAGCTTCCACACTGAAGGTGACGTGGTCGACAGCTGTGAAATTTCCAAAACGGCGGGTGAGATTCTCGGTAAGGACAACTGGGTCAGGCATCGTTTTTCACCATGGCTCGAACTACAGGATATCAAGAAGATTCCGAGAGAGAAATGAATACGTCTTCCAGTGTAGGGGGGACAGAGCGGCATTCCACCTGTGCATTGGTGCCGCCTTGGAAAGCCTCTTTGAGTGAGGTAATGACAGAATCTGCCCGCCCTGAAATGACGCGCAGGTGAATTTTGTCACCGAAAGCTCGCACATCCTCCACGTTCTTGATTTTTTCCACCACCTGCCGCACTGCAGCTAGAGATGTGCCGCGCAATTCGAGGATGCACCCTTCCAGTTTGGAGCGCAATTGTGAAGGTGTGCCTTCAGCAATCATCCGCCCATTCCGCAAGAATCCAACCCGGTGACAGCGGGCAGCTTCGTCCATATACGGAGTTGACAGGATCACGGCAACCCCATCCCGCTTTTGTTCCCCTCCTGAAGCGGACGGGGAGAATCGTTGAGGCGCAGACACAAGCCGGATGAGAAGTTGCCAGAAATCCTGGCGTGTGACCGGGTCCACGCCTGTGGTGGGTTCGTCGAGCAGGAGCACCTTCGGGCGGGTGACTAATGCCGATGCCAGGCCTAGTTTCTGTTTCATCCCTCCCGAGAGCTGTCCGGCGCGCCGGTCTTTGAAGGATTCCAGGCCAACAAAGCTCAGGATTTCCATGCAGCGCGGCAGCCATTCCTTCCGGGAGAGGCCGCGCATCTCGGCAAAAAAACGGATGTTTTCCAGCACCGTCAGATCCTCATAGAACGAGAATCGCTGTGACAAATAACCAAGTTGCATGCGCACCTGCTCGACTTGTTTGCTGACTGAATATCCGCAAATGGAGGCATCCCCGGTATCGGGTTTGAGTGCACCCACTAGCAGGCGCATGGTGGTGGTTTTGCCTGCCCCGTCCGATCCGACCAACCCGAAAATTTCTCCGGGAGCGACCTTCAGGTTCAGATCGATAACGGCATGGGTGGAGCCGAACGATTTGGAAAAATTTTTGGTTTCGATCATAGGATACAGGTTTATAGGTTTAATCTAAATGCAGAATGATCGGTGGGTCTCCTACTGAATGTGTCAACTAGCCAACTTGTAATTTGTCAAGCATCAGGGTGTAAACGTCACATCCGCAGGCATGCCTGGCTTAAGTTTCCCTGACGGGTCCTGGATCTGGAGCTTGATTGCAAACACGGTGCTCGAGCGACCTTCGACGGTCTGTACATTGCGGGGGGTAAACTCCGCCTGTTCAGCGATTTGAGCGACCGTTGCATCGAAGATTTCTCCTGGAGAAGAATCCACCTTCATGGTGGCTGCCTGGCCAATGGATAGTTGTCCGTAGAGGTTCTCGGGGACATAAACAGTAATGGTCAGGTTATCGAGGCGGCCCAGAGTCATTGCAGGGGAGTTCGGAGCAATAATTTCACCCGGTTGGATGGACCTGGTCAGGATGACACCGTTTGCCGGGGCCATAATGGTCAACTTGGCTATCTGGATGTCGATCAAAGCCAGACTGGCTTCTGACTGCGTTACCGCCAAATGGGCCTGGTCTGCTGCAGCCAGCGCCTGGTGCAGAACCGCCTGTGCGGCTGTGATTTTGGGCGAGTCCTCCCCAGTTCGCAAGGCCAGCACACGGTCCCGGGCAGACTCGAGACGTTCTTGTGCCACAGACAGGTCAGCGCGGTCGGTGGTTATCTTCCCGGCTGCATCGCTGTCTTTTAAGCCGTCGTAAGCAGTCTGGGCATCCTCCAGTTCGGTCTTCGCAGAGTCGTAAGCAGACTGTGCGGCATCGCGCAGGTCGGCATTACTGGCCGCGTTGGCACGCACCAGTACGTCCTGGGCGACCACTGCGCCAGCCCGTGCATTTGAAAGGCGTGTCTCGGCCACTACAAAAGCTGAGTTGGCCGGGTCGGTCAACAGGACCATGAGGCTGGCTTGCGCAGTATCACGGGCAGATCTGGCTGCCTCCACTTCGACCTCGGCAGCAGCAATTTCGTCATCCTGGCTGAAATACCCGCCGGGCAAATTGTATCCGGATGGATTGACGGCGACCCAGTCCAAATTGCGGGTTGCAAAGGATTCGAGGCGCGCAGCGTTCACAGCCAGGTCGTAATTTGCCTGGGCTGATGCCTGGGCAGCGTCCGCTGTTAATGCGGCTGCCTGCATCAGGTTCAGGGAAGCCGCCGCGACCGTCCGTTGCCCCTGCAACAAGGTGTCATCCAGGCGGAAAAGCACATCACCAGCTTTAACCTGAGCGCCTTCATTTAATGCGACTTCTGCAACTTTACCGCCGATCTCAGGCGAGATGGTCACCTCTATGGCCTCGATGGTGCCAGAGGCGGTCAGGGCGGTACTTACCGGGTTCAACAAGGCTCGCAGGCCAAAATACCCGCCGACCAGCGAGGCAAGGACGACGATGATTATTACGAAAATAGGGGGACGCTTGTGTTTCATGAGCAACTCCTTAATCAAGACGTTTGCGGAAACGGACGGATGCCGCGCTCATAATGACAATCCCAAACACGGTCAGGGCCAGGATTTCACTCCAGATGGGCCCTGCTCCAACCCCCTTGATCAGCAAGGCGCGGATGATGATCAGGTAGTAACGCAACGGGATAATGTAGGAAACCCACTGCAGGAACTGCGGCATGGCTTCTAGAGGGAAGAAAAAACCGGAAAGGAAGATGCTAGGCAGGAGCGTCATCCAGACCGTCAGCATGGCCTCCTGCTGGGTGTTGGCGATGGTGCTGGCGAAAAGTCCAATCCCAAGACCGGATAGTACCAGCAGCCCCGAACAGGCCAGGATAAGGCTAAGATCTCCCCGCACCGGCATGCCAAACCACCAGTGACCGATTGCCAGCACTTCCAGCGTATCAATGAAGGCCAAAATGGCGTAGGGCAGGATTTTTCCGACAACCAATTCCCAGGGACGGATGGGAGTGACGATCAACTGCTCGATTGTGCCTCGTTCGCGCTCTCGCACCACCGCTGTGGCGGTCAGGATGGAGGTAATGGCGTACAGGATCATGCCAATCACCCCCGGGATCATAAAATAGGAACTGACCAGGTCGGGGTTGTACCAGACGGTGGTGCGCACCTGGAGCGGCGATTGGAAATTGGATGCATCCAACCCGCTTGTCTTTAAACGTTGGATCATCAACTGGGTTGCCTGGGATTGACCGATAAGGGTCGCTGCCGCAAGGGCTGTGGACCCGGCTGTTGCGTCCGATCCGTCCAGGATGAATGCCACCTCGGCATTGCCATTCGCCAGGGCGGTGTTGTAATCCGGCGGGATGATCAGACCCGCGCGTGCCTTTCCCTGCTCGATCAGGAGGCGGATATCGTTCTCAGAACCGGCTGTGTATGCCAGTTGAAAGTAATCGGCTGCGCGATATGCTTCCAGCAGGGAACGCGATTCAGCACAACGGCATTGGTCATAGACAGCCAGATGGATGTTGCGCACATCGCTCGTCGCAGAATATCCCAGCAAAAATAATTGCATGATCGGGATGATGAGAATGATTACCAGCGTCCGTTTGTCACGCGTAATCTGGATGAATTCCTTGCGCAAAATGGAGGCGAGACGTGAGTTCATGCGGACTCCTTGGGTGCCATGACACCATGAAGGAATATTTCAATAAAGTGATCCAGTGCCTCGGTAGATAACATGGCAGCTGGAGTGTTTGCTAGTAATAACTCGGTCATATAATACGAAAAGAACAAGCCAAGGAACGCTCGAAAGAAAACAAAAGGGGGGATGGAGCGTAAAGATTTATTATTGAATTTCTGAATTAATGGCAGGATTTGCGGCAGGACTTCTTGGAGCATATTTGGCATATTGCGCCCATTGAATTCAACAAGCTCTATGAGCATTAACTTAATAAAATCTGGTCGTTTGCCAAGTTCATTGACCATCGCACGTGCCGCGGTGCGGACGAAAGTCTCCATATCGTCCGTGCGAGTTTTAACCAGAATTGGCAGGATTTGTTTGTAGGGGTGCCGTTCAATGATGAGTTCGCTAAAGATGGCTTCCTTACTGGCAAAGTGATTGTAGATTCCCCCCAGGGCCAACCCGGCCTGCTCGGCAATCTGGCGCATGGAGGTGGCGGCATAACCCTGCTCGAGGAACAACTCATAGGCGGATTCGATGATGACCTGGTGGGTGCGTTCGCCCTTCGTTAGCGTTTCTTCTGCCATAAGATCCTATCCTGAAATGAACGAACGTTCGTTTTTATTTTACAACTTCTTCCCCATTTGTCAAGCGGCAGATCAATGTTTTGTGGAACTTCCAAAATTAATCTGAAGATGGGCGGGTGGTAGAATTGCTGAATATGCCCTCGCTTGAAGAGTCCGTTCGCACGCACCTGAAACACAATATCACGGTCAACCTGCTGGACGGTGCTTTTTTTGGTTTGGGCTGGGGGTTTGGCTCCGTTGGTACGATTGTTACCCTTTTCGTCAGCCGCATGACCAATTCGGCAGTATTAATCGGCCTCATACCTGCCATCCACGCCGTCGGCTGGCAGTTGCCTCAGTTATTCATGGCCAACTCGGTTTCACGCCTGCGGCGTTACAAGCCCATGGTAATGTGGATGACCATCCACGAGCGCCTCCCTTTCCTGGGGCTGGCGCTCGTAGCCCTTTTTATGACCGGACTGGGAAATAAAGCCGCCCTGGCATTGACCTTTATCATCCTCATCTGGCAGGGCCTGGGAGCTGGTTTTACCGCCAACGGCTGGCAGACCATGATCGCCAAGATCATTCCACCTGACTGGCGGGGCACATTCTTCGGTGTGCAGGCCGCCTGGGCAAATGTGCTCATCAGTGTGGCAGCGGTCGCGGCAGGCTTCATACTGGTTAAGGTCCACGACCCTCTCAATTTTGCGTTTTGCTTCTCCCTTACCATCGTTGGAATGGGACTCTCGATGATATGCATGGGTATGACCCGCGAGCCGGTGGACAACGAGAAGACGATCCCGGCGCGCCAGCCTTCACCCTGGAAAGGCGGTCTGGAGATCCTGCGCGGCGACAGGAATTTCAGCAACTTCCTGGTTGTGCGCCTTTTATCGCAGTTCGCCACCATGGGTTTTGCCTTTTATATCGTTTACGGCCTGCGCAGGTTCGGAATGAGCGACCTG
>JBGOZL010000185.1:0-5291 GCA_041480185.1 Anaerolineae bacterium | reverse complement strand
CTTTTGGTGCTGGGAGCGCAGGCAGCGGTGGCCATTGAAAATGCGCGTTTGTTCCAACAATCTGATCTGATTGCTGAGTTTGTCCACGAATTGCGCACGCCGCTTGCCTCAATCAGTACTGCAACTTTCCTTTTGCTCCGCCCGGAAATGTCACGGGATCAGCGTGAGCAGATGATTCGCAACATCCATGCCGAGACTCTGCGGCTGAATACCCTGACTTCCTCATTCCTGGATTTAGCGCGGCTGGAATCCGGGCGTGTCCAGTATCTCCTGACTAAATTCGAATTGTATACTCTGCTGGAAGAGTGCCGCCAGACTATGCAGGGAACTGCAGATGAGGACTCAATCACCATCGAGGTTAAAATCCCCTCCGTTTTCCCGCATGTGGAGGCAGATCGGGACAAATTTAAACAGGTTGTGCTGAACCTTCTCAGTAATGCCATCAAATACAATCGCCCCAATGGTTCTGTGACAATGACGGTGTCGATGGGAGATCGAGATTGGACCCTCTCCATTCGCGATACAGGAATGGGTATCCCCGAAAAATCCCAACCGCACCTTTTCCAAAAATTCTTCCGAGTGCACGCTTCAGAGAGTAAAGTCTCAGGCACCGGACTGGGGCTATCGATTTGCAAACAGATTGTGTCCGGGCATGGAGGCAGTATTGAGGTTGAATCAAAAGTGGGGGAAGGATCAGTCTTTATTATTCATATGCCAAAGGGTGAATAAATCTAAAAGGATGCAGGCGATTAGCATCCTGTTTATTATTAGCGCGCCCCCTTCCTCCCAAACTGTCGCTCCAAAATATCAACAGATAAATGGATCATCGTTGGTCTGCCGTGCGGACAGGTACGCGGCGAGGTGCAGGCTTCCAGATCATTCAGCAAGGCGCGTTGTTCATCGGGGGAGAGCACCTGCCCGGCCTTTACCGCCAACCGTTTGCAAACCCGCCCGGCAATTTTGGCCTCAAGTTCATTCTGCAAAGGGGCTTCGTCCTCCTCAAAATCTTCAACCACGGCGCGCAGAGCTGCCGCAGGATCGAATTTTGAAAAAAGTGATGGCATGGCGCGAACCTGATAGCTGTTTTGCCCAAAGGGTTCTACATGGAAACCAAAATGCTGTAACACCGGCAATTGGTCATCAAGCAGCTTGGCATTGCCTGGCGTCAGTTGTACTACCACCGGGGATAGCAGTGCCTGAGAAGGGATAGCCTTCTGATCATGCTGAGCCATAAGTTTTTCGAACAAGACCCGTTCATGAGCAGCGTGCTGGTCGATCAAATACATCCCATCCGGACCTTCGGCTACGAGATAAGTCGCCCCTATTTGTCCTATCAACCGAAGGATTGGAACGGGAGGATTGGGGGCTGCAATGAACGCATTGCGGGTCGTCAATTGCGATTCGTTGTTTGAAAAAGATGCAAAGCCTGGCAGGTTCAAGTCCGTCCCTGATTTATTAGCTTCGACACTGGACACATCGTGTGCCAGACTCCAAACCGGATCGATCTCCCGCGGCTGAGACGATATGCCACCCCACAAGTTCTGCGGAGCCAACTGGGGCACTGGTGTGAAGGCAAGAATGGCGCGCCGCGCTGACCGCAGCACGAAACTAAATGCTTTATCCGGATTCCGGAATCGCACTTCCGTTTTGGCCGGGTGGACATTCACGTCCACTTCTGCAGGGGGGACTTCGAGGAACAGCACTGCCAGAGGATAACGTCCCACCATCAGCAGGGTGTGATAAGCCTGCAACAAGGCCGCATTCAATGAACTATCCTGGACCCAGCGTCCATTTACAAAGAATGTGATTTCCTTGCGGTTTGAACGCGTCAGCCCAGTGGGGCTTATGAAGCCGGACAACTTGAAGTCCCCTTCTTCCGCAACAACGTCCAGCATCTGCCGGGCTGTGTCCACACCATAGAGAGTGGCCAGGATGGCGCGCCGGTCGCCATCACCGCTCGTCTGAAGGGAGGCAGTGTTTCCTTCCGATAATTTGATACGCACCTGTGGATAAGCCAGCGCATAACGTGTCAGCAGGGTGTCAGTCACCCGACGTTCGGTACTATCCTGTTTCAGGAACTTGAGACGCGCCGGGACATTGTAAAACAGTTCTTCCACGCTTACCACTGTTCCTACCGGTGCCCCCACTTTTTCAAGCCTGCCGACGATCCCTCCTTCAACGTGAAGGCGCGCCCCAGCAGATTCATCTGGTGTCCGTGAGGTGATATTCATTCGCGAGACTGAGCCAATCGAGGCCAATGCCTCGCCGCGAAAGCCAAGGGTTGCAATGCAGAACAAATCATCAGCCGAGACCAGCTTGGAGGTCGCGTGACGCTCAACAGCCAGTCTTAACTGTTCAGCCGGAATACCTGCCCCATCATCTGTCACTTCAATAAGGTTGCGGCCCGCAGAGACTATATTTATCGTTACAGATTTAGCTCCGGCATCCAGGGCATTTTCCAATAATTCCTTCACCACCGAAGCAGGGCGTTCCACCACTTCGCCGGCTGCGATTTGCGAAGCAACTTCGGGGGGCAATACGCGGATGGTCATGGCTTTATTCTACCGTATAATATCTCCATGCGATTTAACACATTATTCTTTGACCTTGATGAAACACTTTATCCGTCCTCCAGTGGATTATGGATGGCCATCCGCGAGCGCATCAATACCTACCTGCACGACCGGATGGGATTCCCTTCAGAGCAAATTGAGGTGCTGCGCGAACAATTTTTCCGCGATTACGGCACTACTCTTCGGGGCCTGCAAGCAAACTACAACGTGGATATGGAAGATTATTTGGCATTCGTCCATAACGTTCCCCTGGAAAAACATCTCCACCCGGACGAGGGCTTGCGTAAAGTCATCGAAGCTCTCCCAGCCCACAAATACATTTTCACCAACGCTGACAGCGCCCATGCAAATCGGGTGTTGGGAACCCTTGGGCTGCAGGGGATTTTCGATGGCATCCTGGACGTACATACTTTGGCCCCCTATTGCAAGCCGATGCCCGAAAGCTTTGGATTGGCTTTGCAGGCAACTGGCTCACCGGATCCTCGAACATGTGTCCTGCTTGACGACCAGGCGCGGGTCACGGCTGCTGCCCGCCGCCTGGGCTTTTTTACGATCCTGGTCGGAAAAGATACCGCCGGAAGGGATGCTGACGCTGCCTTGATAAAATGGAACGATTTACCTGGTTTACTTGACGGGCGAATCTAACGCTGTTCTTACATCAGGTTGATAAAATTTCATGAAAATTTGGAATTAGCTTGATGGATAGAAAGTTTTTCATTTCTATGCTGGTGACCGAACTACCATAGTTCATTTATCATTAATCCAGTCATGTTAAAATTCCATCCAATTCTCATGGGAGAGTCATATGCAAAATAGGCCCTTGCGCTCAGTCTTGATTGCTATTGTAGCGGTTATCCTTGTTGTCTGCCTCTTTGGCAGTGGGTTTGTTGTCGGGAATTTCATCCCTGTTCTAAAGCCTGCATCCACTTCAGCGCTCACGGCTACCCCGGGTGCTGACCAGGGGGGGACCCCCGCAGATTTGCAGTCACAGTTTGCACCGTTCTGGCAAACCTGGAACCTGGTCCACCAGAACTACGTTGACCAACCAGTGGATAACACCAAACTCGTCCAGGGAGCAATCAGCGGCATGATGAACGCCCTGGGCGACCCACATACCGGGTACTCGACTCCGCTGGAAACGACCGATTTGAATAATTCCCTGCAAGGTGCGTTTGATGGAATCGGCGCTTACGTAGATACCAGGGGTGCTTTTTTAACCATTACGGAGACAATCCCCGGTTATCCTGCTGCCCAGGCCGGTCTGCAGACCGGTGACCAGATCATCGCAGTGGATGGTCAGGATGTCACTGGAATAAATCCCGATATTGTCCGGTTGACAAAGGTGATGGGCCCGGCCGGAACCAGCGTTCAACTGACAATACAACGAACAGGAGTTGACAAGCCGCTTGAGTTTACCATCACGCGTGCCCACATCGTTATACCATTTGTCACCACCAAAATGCTTGACAACAACATAGCATATATTCAACTCACACAGTTTGGTGATACTGCAGCCAGCGACTTCCATTCCCAATTAAGCAAGCTTATGGCTCAGAATCCGGCTGGTATGATTCTGGATCTTCGGAATAACCCCGGCGGCTATCTAAATGCTGCTGTTACCATCGCTTCAGAATTTATAGACCATGGTGTTATTGTCTCTGAAAAAGACAGCAATGGTTCAATAACCCCGTACAATACCACCACCGGAGGTCTGGCGACGACAGTTCCGCTGGTCGTGCTGGTGAATGGCAATTCAGCTTCGGCTTCTGAGATCGTCTCAGGAGCCATCCAGGACGATGGGCGCGGAAAATTGGTGGGTGAACTAACTTACGGCAAGGGCTCGGTGCAGGAATATTTCCCGCTTGCCGATGGAGGTCTGGCACGCATCACGGTTGCCAAATGGCTGACGCCCAATGGTCGCATAATAGACAAGATCGGTCTTACTCCCGATCAGGTCGTCACGTTGACCCAGGCTGATATCACAGCCGGACGCGACCCACAATTGGACGCAGCAGTCCAGTTGTTGCTACATCCATAATAAACTAGACTTGCAAAGGTTATCAATCCACCCGGCAAGATCTTAAATCTGTTTGATCGGTTGGACGATAGGAGAAAGATCATGTTTTTCAATATTCAATCCCTTCTTTTCATGGCTCCGGCGTTTCTGCTCTTGTTGCTAACTACCTGGTATGTCAAATCTGCATACGGGAAGTGGAGTCGCATCCAGGCGCGGAGTCGGTTAACCGGAGCCGAAGCCGCGCAGCGCCTTATCGCGCGTGGTGGATTATACGGGATACAGGTCGAGAACGTGCCAGGGAACCTGACAGACAATTATGATCCACGCACGAAAATCTTGCACCTGTCCCAAGGCGTCGCACTAAATGCTTCGGTTGCCTCGCTGGCGGTTGCCGCACACGAACTCGGCCATGCCCAGCAGGACGCTGATGGCTATTTTCCGCTGCGCTTTCGCGCTGCGTTAGTCCCGATGGTAAACATCGGCTCCTACCTGGGATGGATCCTGGTCATGCTTGGGCTGTTTTTAAGTTATGCCGGTATGGCATTGGGTATTAATATTGCCTGGCTGGGTGTTGTGATATTCGCTGGTGGTGCAGTTTTTGCACTGGCAACTCTGCCAGTGGAATTGAATGCTTCTGCGCGCGCCCGCCGCCTGCTGAGTGAAACCGGCATCATCTCCGGCCCTGATGAACAGCAAGGGGT
>JBGOZL010000184.1:0-5308 GCA_041480185.1 Anaerolineae bacterium | reverse complement strand
ATCGCCTTGGTCCCGGTGGTAGGCGCGCATGATCAAAACACCGGTCAACTCTCCGTGCGCCCCAGCAGCAGGCTGCAGGGTAAGCGCGGCGAAGCCGGAGATTTCCTTTAACCATTCCTGCAAAGTAAACATCAAAGCCAGGTTACCCTGGACCGTTTCAATCGGCTGGAGCGGGTGCGTGAAAGCAAAACCCGGCAAGCGGGCAGTATCCTCGTTGATCTTCGGGTTGTACTTCATCGTGCAAGAACCCAGGGGATAGAGCCCATCATCCACGCTGTAGTTATATTTAGACAGGGCGATGTAATGGCGGACAACGTCCACCTCGGCCAATTCGGGCAAGGGTAAATCCTTGCGGAGCAGGTTTTCGGGCAGCTTCGCAAGCGGTACGTCGGGAGCCGGGAAGGTAACACCGGTGCGACCGGGGGAAGACAGTTCGTAGATCGTAGGCTCAGTCATGGTTGCCCTCCGCTAGAATGTCCACCAATGCATCGATCTCATCCCGGGTATTCATCTCTGTTACGGCGACCAGCATGTGGTCTTTCAAGGCCGGATAATCCTGGCCCAAGTCGTAACCGCCGAGGATGCCATGTTCAAGCAAGTGGTCGTTGATTTCTGCCACCGGCCTGGGACAATAGACCGAAAACTCGTGGAAGAAAGGTACGTCAAAGCAGAGCGAAAACCCTTTAACTTTACTGATCTTCTCTGCAGCATAGTGAGCCTTGTGATAGCACAATTCCGCAACCTGCCGCAACCCGGTTTGTCCGAGGAGCGACAGGTACAGGGCGGCAGCCAGTGCCATCAAGCCTTCGTTGGAACAAATATTGGAGATGGCGCGCTCGCGCTTGATGTGCTGTTCGCGGGCAGTAAGAGTAAGCACGAAGGCGCGCTGACCACGGTTATCCACCGTTTCCCCAGCCAAGCGGCCGGCCATCTTGTGGATGTACTGTTTACGGGTGGTGAAGAAGCCCAGGTAAGGGCCGCCAAACGAGAGGGGAATGCCAAGCGGCTGGCCTTCCCCCACCACAATGTCAGCACCCATTTCACCTGGAGTTTTCAAAAGACCCAGGGCGGTTGGGTTGACGGTCATACAGACCAGGGCTCCCTTGCCATGTGCGATTTCAATCAATTTGGATAAATCGTAAACTCGCCCGAAAAAGTCCGGGTACTGGACGATGACCAGGGCAGTGTTATCGTCGATCAGACTTTCGAGCGCTTCCGGACCGGCGTCCAAATTCGCGTTTGGATCATCGCCCGCCAGTTCCAGACCCATCCCCTGAACGTAAGTGCGCATGGTCGCGCGATACTGGGGGTGAACTGTGGGCGAGATGACCACGCGGCCACGTTTGCCGCGGAACTGCGCATAAGCCATGTTGGCCGCCTCAGCAACAGCTGTAGCGCCGTCGTAATGGGAGGCGTTCGATACCTCCATACCCGTCAGCGCACAGATCAAACTCTGGTATTCGAAAATACCCTGCAAAGTGCCCTGTGATATTTCTGGCTGGTAAGGGGTGTATGCCGTGTAGAACTCACCTCGCCTGAGGATATGATCCACGGCAGCGGGGATGTAGTGGTTGTAAGCCCCAGCGCCCAGGAAAGAGACCAGGTCGGTTTGGATGTTTTCATTACTGGTGGACAGTTCGCCCAGCTCGGCAGCTGCTTCCATTTCGGTGAGGGCAGGCGGCAAGTCCAGGCTTGGGTAGCGGTGCTTGGCCGGAATATCCTTGAAAAGGTCTTCAAGACTTTTCACCCCAATGACGGCAAGCATCGCATCCCGCTCTTTGGGAGAATGCGGGATATAAGTCATAGATGCTCCTTTCAACGGTACACGAATTTAATGCGCCCGTTCTTCACAATACTTGGTGTAAGCTGCAGCATCCATCAGACCGGATGCTTGTCCGCCTTCCACCTTGACCATCCAGCCCTTAACATATGGGTCGGTGTTTAGGATCTCGGGATTACCGCTCAGGTCTTCATTTACAGCCACCACCTTACCGCTGACCGAAGCGTAGGTCTCCGCAGCAGCTTTGACGGATTCGACCGAGGCAATGGGCTTGCCGGGCGCGACTGTCTCGCCAGTCGAGACAATTATTTCAATAAAGACGATATCCGAGAGCTGACCCTGGGCGTAATCGCTCAAACCCATGGCTCCGGTGTCAGGGTTGAACCACTCATCGGTCTTGGTGTACTTGAGGTTGGTGGGAATATTCATAATAAGTCTCCTTTTAAGGTAACACAGGCAAAATAAAAAGGGCGCACGCAGAAAGAACGTGCGCCCTCTGTTATCAACCTGAGAGATTCTCCCGCGCGTAAGCGGTTATTTACCAGCCACTTCCGCAGGATTGCCCCGTCGGTGTCCCGGAGCGGGGATGTTTTCACCGCAGGGGGACTTTCCAGAGGTTACTGGTGCAGGGTCCGTTTTACCTGAGAGTTTCGCCCGGAGACGACTGATCCGGGTTTGCCCCTTCGGTGCCGTCCAGGTTGTCGCAATTATTTAAATCGCGATTTATCGACGAAATATATCACGACCTGGAAAGTCTCTTCCCTGACACCATTGATTTGTAATACGTATTGCATTGTAAGAGCAAGGCGGGGGAGAGTCAAGTAATGATTTCCGGGGGAAGAACATAAACCGGCGCATCATCGCGCCGGTTTATGGGAGGAGGATTAAATTATGCGCCCGTAAGAGTACCGCGCACCCAGTCACCCACCAACCAGTATTTGAAATCCTGGCCCTGGTTTACCTGAACTGCACCGATGACCCCGTAGACCAGCGCCCCGGTGGGTAAAAGCAGAAGTACAGGAGTAAGAAGAAGCGCCAGTGGGATCAATATGATCCCAACCAGGATCATTGAAAGCCCACCCACGATGGCCCACATCAAGCCAATCAACACTCCACCCCCAAACCACCAGATCAATTGGAAGACCATGGCCTGCAATGCATGGTAAGCCACATAGCGGGAGCGGTCCTTGTAGACCAGATAGATGATCAATGCTGCAATTGGGCCGCCGAAACCCGTCACCAGGTTCAAGAGTGTGCTCAAGTGAGCCAGCATACACCAGGTCCGTTCATCGCCAGGGGTCAAAGCCTGGAGCTGGTTGAAGGGCGGGGGAGGCAAGGGTGATGTGGGAATTGGAGCCGAAGGGGTGGATCCAACCATAGGTTTTACAGGTTCGACCGGTTCACCCGGGAGATCAGCTTTCATTTTGGAAGGCATATTTTACTCCTATACACAATATCACAATTAACCAAGCAAATCTAAAGGTATATAACGATTTTCCATCTGGAGGGTTGCAAACTGTTAAAATTAAGAAGCCCGCCAACTGGCGGGCTAATCGAGCGGGTGAATAATTTTATGCAATCCAGTGCTGGCTGCGGAGGAACTTAGTAACGACCGGCACCTCGAAATATTTGCCCTGATATGCCAGGATTGCCGGCCAGATCAGGATTAGCCAGACAATCGGCGCGATGCAGCTGATTAGTCCGCCAATTCCAAACGTGACTGCTGCGAGGATGGCTGAAAGGATGGCAAGGATAATTTCGACAGCCCAGACAGCCAC
This sequence comes from Anaerolineae bacterium, assembly GCA_041480185.1. Classification (GTDB taxonomy): domain Bacteria; phylum Chloroflexota; class Anaerolineae; order Anaerolineales; family Villigracilaceae; genus UBA877. The sequence goes on along the minus strand of JBGOZL010000184.1, from coordinate 1,750 downwards.
GTTACAGGCAAGCGCCTGGACCGCATGATATTTAATGAAGGGCCGATCCTTCTTTCCTTCGACAAGAAGCATGATAATTGCTATGGGAAAGATCGGATAGCCAAGTGCAGCCCAGAGTTTATCATCACTGGTAATATCAGTATTCATATTTTGTCTCCTTAAGAATTCGAATAATGGGTAGGGATTATGATTATGTTTTTTTCAAGGGTGGACAATTAAAAGCTAACCAGAAATCAGGCGACCCAGCCTTGCTTCTTGATAAAATCAGTAAGGAACGGTACAGTCACCCATTTGCCTTGATAGGACTGGATGCCAAGCACAATCGCATAAATGGCGCCTAATATGAACAAGCAGCCCACCGTGATCGTGCCCAACACATATAACGGGACTGCAAATGAAAGAGAGAGGACTGCGTTGTACTTGATGAACGGGCGGGCTTTTTTATCATCCATGAGAAGCATTACCACTGCAACTGGCCAGAACAGCCAGCTCAGCAACGCCCACAATCTATCGTCGCTGGTAAGGTCGGAACTGATCGGTTGTTGAGTCATTATTTTCTCCTATGGCTATGGAATCGGTATAATGTTTGAAACATTTTACATCTAATCTGGACAAAAAGCAACCGATTTACAAAAATGAATAAATATTGGTTATATGTTTTTCCAGATATGTCATCTTTTCCAGAAAAGGCAGTAGAATTGTGGCGTGTCTCAACAACTGCGGATCGTCTTCATGGGATCCCCCGCCTTTGCAGTCCCTGCGTTGGAGGCGCTTGCAAAGAATTATTTCGTGGTGGGAGTGGTCACGCAACCCGATCGCCCAGCAGGGCGAGGAGGAAAATTAAACGCGCCTGAAGTAAAAATCTCTGCCTTGCGATTAGGGATTCCCGTGATTCAACCCGAGAAGATCCGGTCACCCGAATCCATAACCCAAATCCAGGTGTGGTCTCCAAACCTGATCGTGGTGGCAGCCTTCGGGCAGATCCTGCGCCCGGTGGTACTCGATCTTCCAGTGCATGGCTGCCTCAACATCCATGGGTCGCTTCTACCTCGTTGGAGAGGAGCAGCCCCGATCCAGGCATCCATCCTTGCAGGAGATCGTGAAACCGGTATCACTATTATGAAAATGGATCCGGGCGTGGATACCGGACCCATCCTGAGTCAACGCAGGATACTAATCGCCCCACATGACACCAGTGGCTCCCTATTCGAAAAGCTGGCTCCGCTTGGTGCAGAACTCCTGATCGAAACCCTGCCACGTTACCTGATCGGTGAACTCTCGCCACGGCCCCAAACCGAAGAAGGCGCGATCTATGCCCCCATGCTAAAAAAAGAAGACGGCTTGTTGGATTTCAAAAGGCCTGCAATCGAACTGGAACGAACGGTGCGGGCGATGAACCCCTGGCCCGGGGCGTTTTTTGCCTGGCAAGCTAAACCGCTGAAGGTTCTGCGTGCTCATATCATCGGCGGAACTTATCCAAGCGCCGGGTACAGGTTCAGCGCGGATGGCAGCCCCGCAGTGGGTACACGGGATGGTATCCTGGTCCTGGATGAAGTCCAACCAGCGGGGAAAAAATCCATGCCCGGGAGGGCATTTTTAGCCGGGGCTCGCGACTGGCAAACCAATTAACCACAAAGACACGAAGGCACGATAAACTTTGTGTCTTTGTGGTTAAAACATTCACGGAGGGCAGCATGTCAAAATACGTCGCGGCCATTGACCAGGGCACAACCAGCACCCGCTGCATCTT
>JBGOZL010000183.1:0-5311 GCA_041480185.1 Anaerolineae bacterium | reverse complement strand
AGGGCCGCATCCCGGTTAACACCTTGGTAAACGCCGGCGATCATATCGGTCACCCTTCGTGCGAAGGTGGCACAGCTACCGGTACGAATGTTCATATTGCCCGAAAATATAATGGCGAGTGGGTATCCGCTGGCGATCAACTACCCTTCGTCATGAGCGGCTGGATTGCCCATGCAGGTAGTGCTGCATATAAAGGCACGCTAACCAAAGGTGACCAGACGATTACCGCCAACCAGACCGGTACAGCCGAGTCGCAAATCAAACGTCGGGCGGGTGAATAACCCTTCATCGCGTGCGAAGTCATAAGCAAACCTTATTGCTCCTTCTTGTCCTTTCCCTGGCGGCCTGTCTGCCTCAGGGTAGTAACTTGTTGCCTGCTGCCCTTTCAGCCACCCAAACTTCGAGTCCCATCCCAACCCCATCGCCGTCGCGTCCGGAATATAATCCTGGCGAACTTGTTGATTATGTTGCTCAATCCGGTGATACTCTCCCAGCCCTTGCAGTTCGTTTTAATACCACCATCCAGGAAATCCGGAACGCCAACCCGGTTATTCCCTCCGATGCCACGACCATGCCGCCCGGCATGCCTATGAAAATCCCGATTTATTATTTGCCATTTTGGGGGACCACCTTTCAAATCATGCCTGACAGTCAGTTTGTTAATGGACCGGCAGTCAACGGTTTTGACACCGCGGCCTTTGTTGCCAGCCATCCTGGGTGGTTGAAGGACTATCGGGCTTATGCCGGGGAAGCTAATCATTCCGGGGCTGAGATCGTAGACATGGTGGCAACCAACTATAGTGTCAGCCCACGGGTACTGCTGGCAATCCTGGAATACCTTACTGGTGCTCTTTCCCAGCCGGTGCCTCCTATTGGAAGTTACCCGCTTGGAGAAGTGGATTACACCCATGTCGGCCTTTATATGCAACTCATTTGGGCAGCCGATGTGCTCAACAACGGCTATTATGGCTGGCGCACCGGCAGTCTGACTGAAATCGAGCACCCGGATGGGGACGTAGAACGTCCGGATCCATGGCAAACTGCGGCATCGGTGGCCTTCCAATATTTCTTTTCACTACATGATTCCCTCGGGGACTACACCCGTGCCATCGGGCCTACTGGTTTGGCTCAAACCTACACTGCTCTATTTGGCGATCCCTGGGCAGTCGACCAGCCCCAAATCCCGGTCAGCTTAAAGCAGCCAGAATTGACTTTTCCCTTCGCTGTGGGTGAAACCTGGGCATTCACGGGTGGTCCCCATACGGGCTGGGGGAGTCTCCTGCCTTGGGCTGCCCTCGATTTTGCTCCACCCGATGTAAAAGGCTGTTCTTCTACTGACCTTCCGGCTCGCGCAATAGCAAATGGGGTGGTGGTTCGTTCGGAAACGGGGGTGGTGATGCTCGATTTGGACGGTGATAGCAACGAACGCACCGGGTGGGACATCCTTTACCTGCACATTGCTGCGACTGGGCGTGACCCGGTTGGACAGGTTCTGAATGTGGGAGACCCGATCGGTTATCCCTCTTGCGAAGGAGGCACCGCCACCGGCACACATGTTCACATTGCCCGCAAATACAACGGAGAATGGATTCCCATCGACAGTGCCATCTCCTTCGATCTGGATGGTTGGATTGCCCATATCGGGAGCGCCCCCTATCAAGGCACCCTGACGCGCGGTAACCGGGAGATAACCGCCTGTGATTGTTCTGATGCGGCCAGCCAGGTCAAACCCGGAAAGTAATATATTATAAAAAGCACCCGGTTTGGTTATCTCCGGATGCCTGTTATCTCTTTGTTCTGCCGAATTGAAACGGAGTGGGCATGCAAATCCGCTCCGTTTCATTTGTTCGTTACGCTTCGTGGATAAGATCCCTTAGATCGCGCCTCGGGCGCGGGTGTGGTTCCTTCCCGGCATACCCAATTGGGAGCAGAGTAATCGGTCTGAGTTCCGGAGGAATTTGAAGGTATTCACTCACAGCCTTTTCGTCGAATGCTCCCACCCACACCGTATCCAGTCCTTGGGCTTTGGCAGCCAATTGGGAATATGCACACGCGATCGTGGCGTCCTGGATGGAGTATAAGTTCGACCCGCGTTCCCCATATTTCACGACTGAACGGGCCGGGTTGGCGCAGAACACCAGCACCACCGGGGCCTCCGCCAGGAATTCCTGGTCCCAGGCGGCCTTGACGAGCGCCTTACGTTGTTCTAGCTTTCGAACGATGTAAATCTCATAACCTTGCAGATTGCCCGCCGAGGGAGCTTTGTTAGCCGTCTCGAGGATTTTGTGCAACTTCTCATCCTCGATCGGAGTCTCGGCATATTTTCGCATTGAGCGCCGATCTTCGACAGTCTTGAAAAAGTCCATATTATCTCCTGGAAGGCGGGAGGTTTGGCACCACACCCGTTTACCCACCAGCCCTTTATTCTACCCGATTTTGTTCTGGATGCGCAGAACTTTATCACGCACTTCTTGTGCTGAGCACGAAACAAGTTGACCTTATCAGCCCCTTTGACTGACGCAGGTTTATGCTATAAACTTCATTCTAAATCCCTTAACTTTTCCTCTTTACTATAGTTTCACAAACATCCATTTTTTTAAGGGCAACATGTATTCAGAAATTGAAGGAAAAACTGTTCTGGTGACTGGGGCAACTAACGGCATCGGACTGGTCACTGCGCGCGAGATAAGTCGCATGGGCGCGCACGTGACAATCATCAGCCGGAATGAGGATAGATGTGCGATGGTGGCTGGCGCTATCAAAGCAGAAACCGGCAATTCGATCGAATTTATTGCCGCCGATTTATCCACCCTGGCGGGTATCCGTCAGGCTGCTGCCAGTTTCAGGCAGTTGCATAAGCACTTGCATATTCTGGTCAATAACGCAGGGGGGTTTTTCTTCAAGCGTGTTGTTACACCGGATGGATTTGAAAAGACCTTCGCCCTCAACCACTTGAATTATTTCCTGCTGACAACCCTTCTCCTCGATTTGTTGAAGGCCAGTGCTCCGGCACGCGTGGTCAATGTTGCTTCGGGATCACATGTGGGTGCAAGAATCAACTTCGGTGATCTGCAAGGTGAAAAACGTTATTGGGGGTTCCGCGCTTATGGTCAGTCCAAACTCGCTAATGTCCTTTTCACCTACGAACTCGCCCGTCGCTTTGAGGGAACTGGGGTGACCGTGAACGCTTTGCATCCCGGTTATGTAGACACCGGTATCCCACTAAGTAGCGGTTTCTTGGGGAAAATCGCCAAATTTTCAGCCCGGCTCTTTGCACAGAAACCCGAAATAGGCGCGCAGACGAGCATTTACCTTGCCGCTTCATCCGAGGTGGAGAGTGTGACCGGTAAATACTTCATAGACTGCCAGCCGGTGGAATCAAGCCCTGAATCTTATGACACGTCTGTTGCTGAAAAACTTTGGCAGGTGAGTTCGAATTTGACTGGAAGCTTGAGTAACCCATGACACTTCTGTGAGATTCCTTATTCAATTACTTGAATCGTTGCAGGTCCAAAGGAGGCGATCATGACCCAAACAAAATCTGGCGCGCAAATAAGCACGAAGGCATTTCTCCAGGCTGTTGCGATCATTTTCATCCTGATGATGGGCGCAGGCATTCTGACGCGTGTGGTACCGGCTGGGCGATACGCGCGTGTGGAAGTTGGCGGGCGCCAGGTAATTGATGCCACTTCATTCACTCTATCCACTCGGCCCAATTACCCGATCTGGCGCTGGTTCACGGCGCCGTTCGAAGTGCTGGGTGCGGAAGGTAACCTAACGGTTATTGCCATCATCTTGTTCATTTTGCTTGTGGGTGTTGCCTTCGCAGTGATGGATAAGAGCGGAATACTAAAATCTGTGATCTCGCGCATCATCAAAGCCTTTGGCGGACGCAAGTATGCCATGCTGCTGGTCATCACCTTTTTCTTTATGGCGCTGGGGGCCTTTTTTGGCATCTTCGAGGAAGTCATCCCAATGGTACCCATCATCATCGCTCTGGCATTTTCCCTCGGATGGGATTCCCTGGTTGGTCTGGGGATGTCCATATTGGCAACCAACGTTGGTTTTTCAATGGCAATCTTTAATCCCTTCACCGTCGGGATATCTCAGAAATTGGCTGGGTTGCCTCTGTTTTCCGGCGCTCTGCCACGCGTCGTGTTATTCATTGTTGGTTACGCAATCCTCGCGCTCTTCCTGCGCGCTTACGCTAATAAAATCGATAAACATCCGGAAGCCTCTCCTGTCTTCAAAGAAGACCAGAACGAACGCACCCGCCTCGGCTTCTTTGAGGTCGACAAGACGGACGATCCGCACATGCGCTCTGCGATCATCTTCCTGGCGATATTTTTCTCACTCATCCTGGCAGTTCTTGTGGCTTCACCGTTCATCGGCTTCCTTTCTGACTATGCCCTGCCAATTACAGGTCTTTTGTTCGTTATCGGCGGTGTTGGCGCTGGATTGATAGCTGGGGTGGGCAAAGCCGTGTGGAAGGCGGTCTGGGACGGGTTCCTGGGCATTGCACCGGCAGTCCCACTTCTGATGATGGCTGCAAGCGTACGATACATCGTCCAGATGGGCGGCATTCTAGACACCATCCTGCATTGGGCGTCAGCTTTTACCTCCGGGCTCAACCCATTCACCGCTGCCCTGGCTATCTACGGTCTCACTCTGGTTATGGAACTTTTCATCACATCCGGCTCAGCTAAAGCTCTCCTGTTGATCCCCATCCTGATGCCCTTGGCAGACCTTGTGCATGTTAACCGCCAGATTGCTGTCAGTGCCTATTGCTTCGGTGACGGTTTTTCCAACCTGGTATACCCGACCAACGCTGCCTTATTAATTACACTTAGCTTGACGGTCGTCCCTTACTACAAGTGGGTCAGGTGGCTGCTTAAGTTATGGTTCTGGATTTTCCTGGCAACCGTTGCATTCCTTGGTGTCGCTGTGCTAATCAATTATGGGCCATTCTAGAATTCTCCAGCGAAGTTCAGCTCTCTGACTTATTAAGCAATGTCCAAATACTTCGCCTACAACTACACTGGTGCGCCTTTTATCCTATTCGGGACCTGGCACCTGGTCGCCCTCTTGCTCATCGCCCTGCTGAATGTCGGGATGCTGGGTTTCCGCAAATCTTCCGTGAAGACCCGGACGATCGTCCGCTGTACGATGGCTATTATCTTGTGGGCTGATGAGGCCTCATGGCATATTTGGAACCTGTACTGGGGACATTGGACCGTCCAGACGATGCTGCCTCTCCATATTTGCAGCCTCTTGATCTGGCTGGCCGGTTTCATGTTGATCTTCAAGTTCT
>JBGOZL010000182.1:0-5321 GCA_041480185.1 Anaerolineae bacterium | reverse complement strand
GTTTGCTTATGCTCGGATTTGAGCCAAAACCTAATGAAATGCAAGCCGTCTGGATTGACTCATGGCGTATGCAGGATAAATTGATGTTTTGCCGGGGGACAATTGGACGGCATGGTGGTATATCCCTAAAAGGTTCCTATCCCGCTCCTCCCGGACCGAATTGGGGTTGGCAGATTGACATTGCCCCCAGGTCGCCCAATGGATTTCGTCTGAAAATGTATATTATTTCACCGGAAGGCAAGTCGCAGTTGGCCGTGGAAGCCGGATACACCCGTAAAGATTAAGGATTATTAATCAGTATCGAGCTTCTTCCCATGCAATTCTATAAATCTAAAAAAGTTCACCGATACTCCAGCGTATGATAGCGCATCTAATTGTTATCCTTACAATAAGGAGCTATCCATGGATAAAAAACTGATTGCCAAGGCCACAGTAACCATCGCCATGCCAACCAAAAAGGTTTGGGATGCATTGGTGAATCCCGCAACCATCAAACAATACTTTTTCGGCACCACGGTTGTTTCAGACTGGCGCGTAGGCAGTCCAATTGTCTGGAAGGGGGAATGGCAGGGAAAATCTTACGAGGACAAAGGGTCGATTCTTCAATACGAACCTGGACGAACCATCCAATACAGTCATTTCAGCCCGCTTTCCGGTCTCCCCGATAAACCGGAAAATTATCACAACGTAACCATCGAGCTGTCTGCCGGCAAAGATCAAACTAAAGTCTTATTATCCCAGGATAATAATGCCACCGAAGAAGAACGGGCTCATTCATAACAAAATTGGGGAATGATGCTGGCTGCCTTGAAGAAGTTTTTGGAACAATAGATTTATTTCCCCTCAATTGGTTTATCCTACTCATCGGTCATGGAATCTGACAAGGAATATCCATAATATCACCGTCGTTTGGTCAGCAAACAGGAAACGAGGAAAAATGAAGGTACTGCTTATTGTTCGTAGGGTTTTGGCTCTGGCCGTCGCACTTTGGGCCCTGGCTCTCTTCGTGTTTTACCTTTTCTTCGCCAAAATATCATTCGAAAGCACCACTGCCTCCGGGACTCCCGGCCAACCGCCCGTTACGACGACCACCTCCGGTCAATTCCCCTGGCTCACGCAAGTTGGGCCAATTGCAATCGTCGTGATGTTTGCCTTCTCCATATTGCTCGTGGCTGCCGCTTTCGCGGTGTGGCGCGGCACACTGGCACTTGCGGTTCCGCTTTGCTTGATCGCGCTCGTTTTCACCTTCATCACCGGGTTCAGCATTGGCGGCTTGTATTTTCCGGGCGCAGCCGCAGCTTGCCTAGGCACTCTGCTCCTGGCAGTCGAGAAAATTGCGAGCTGGCCCGAGCGCCCAGTAACCTGATTGCGGCTGCCCTTGGATGAATTTTGAAGCATATGCGCAACCGCAGCTCCAACAAATATTACATCCAAAGGTGAATATGCACCTTCCCTCTTTTGTTGCCCGGCCGCTGTTTACTAATGTCTACAAGCTGAATCGCCGGGCATCTCCTATTCCCCCCATAAAACGCGTGGTCCAGCCCCCATCCTCGGATGAGCGATCGGCTTTCGACCGTTTGTTCGCTTCCACATTGGCGCGTGGTCACAACAGTCTCATTGAATATCACCTGCCCTTTCCAAAGGGGAATTTTTTGAACTACATTTGTGATTGGCGTGGATATGTTGCACAAGGTTCGCCTTTGCAGGATCTTACCAGCCTGCAACCCGTTCGTCTTACGCAGGATTCGAGTGAGTTTGGGAACCGCCGACAGATTTTCTGCTCTCCGGATGGCACCTGGGCTTTATGGTTCGCCATTCTGGATAAATCAAAGATCCAAGTCACCGAAAACGGCTGCGTTCGCCTTGGTCACGGGCCGGGACGGATCAAGTTTTATCACTTCGACTTGCCCGCCGAAAACAAAAGTGACCCCCCTTTCACAGACGGGATGGTCTATATTGCCAATGCTTCAGATTTCCCCGAACACCGTCCCTATCCCGTTTTGGACTGGTTCGATGCTGAGATCGAAGAATGGGGTAACTCTGGTCCAGTAATACCCCTGGCGAAGTTGCACGTCACCCCCTTGGATTTCCCTTACCTCGATAAAGTTCAGTTCTAACTGTAAGTTTGGCTGGCGCGCAATTTATTCGTGCGAGCTGCCTGGTTACGCGTTGTCTGTTAGGGGGGAGTGATAGGCCAATCGCTATTTTAATTTCTCCAATTACCCCTTGTTTTTTTTATAGATTATTGTATAATATTTTGGATATATAAGATAATTAATATCGAAATATTTCAAGGATCACGTTTAGTGAGGTATCGGAATGAAAATGGATGACCTTGCAGCCAACGAAAAACCAGTTGTTTTATTCGTCCCCGGCGGAGTGATGCCTGGGGATCTTTCTTATGAGTCTCTCCTACGCGTGCTGGGAGATCGGATCCACGCGATTATCAAGGATCTGGAAGTTTATTCACAGGACGCGCCTCCTTCCGGCTACGGTTTGGACATGGAGGTGGAAGGCATCCGGCGTGTGGCAGACGCTGCCGGGGTGAATCGCTTTCACCTGGTCGGTTATTCCGCGGGCGGCGCTTTTTCACTTGCGTTTACTTCGAAATACCCGGAGCGGCTCAAGAGCCTGTCCCTGATCGAACCAGCCTGGATCGGTGCTCTGACCCCTGAGGACGCCGCTGATTGGGCGGAGCTTAACCGGTTGACGACTCTTCCACCTGATGAGCAGATGCAGGCCTTCATGCGTTGGCAAATGCGCCCTGGCGTTCAACCGCGTTCTATTCCCATGCCTCCCGGGCCACTTCCCCCCTGGATGGCAAAGCGGCCTGCGGGTATGCAAGCCATCTCCCGTGCTTTCAACAAATACCACCTGGACCAGGATCGCTACCGTCTGATGGATCGACCGGTGTATTTCGCCCTCGGCAGCCTGAGCACCCGTTACTACGAGCGCGCTGCGCAAAGGCTTGCCGGGTTGTTCCCTGATTTTCAAATGGAAGAATACGAAGGTCGCAGTCACTTCGATCCGCCGCATAGGGCTGAACCGGAACGGTTTGGGCGGGTATTGAACGCGTTTTGGGTGCATGCTGAGGCAGCCATAACCGTTGAAAAATTGAGGTCATGAGCGCAATGTTTATTACCGTAACCATTTGTAAGTAGGTGAATTTCAATACAGGAGGTTTTTTATATGAACAAAATTACTTCAAAAGACGGCACTACTATAGCTTACGAAAAAAAAGGTGCGGGCCCTGCTTTAATCCTGGTTGATGGTGCTCTTACCTATCGCACCTTCGGACCCATGCCGCATCTGGCTGAACTCCTCGCACCTCACTTTACGGTCTTCACCTTTGACCGTCGCGGGCGCGGCGAAAGCAGCAATTCCAAACCTTACTCGGTCGATCGCGAAATTGAAGATATTGATGCATTGATCGACGTGGCAGGTGGCTCGGCCTTCATTTTTGGCACCTCATCGGGTGGATGTCTCGCCCTCGAGGCGGCCGTGAAGCTCGGCATTAAGACCAGGAAACTTGCGATATATGAAGCTCCGTACAATTCCGGGCAGGGCGCCGTTCAGGCCTGGAAGGAATACCGGAAACAGCTTGCGGAACTGTTGGCAGCCGGTAAACGCGGGGATGCGGTTGTCCTGTTCATGCAATTTGTCGGTACACCCGCTGACCAGATTAATGGTATGCGCAGCGCGCCCATGTGGCCGATGTTCGAAGCAGTAGCGCCTACCCTGGCCTACGACGCTGCTGTGATGGGCAGCGACCGCTCCGTACCAGTTGATCGGGCAGCCATGGTTACCGTTCCTGCCCTCGTCATGGACGGAAGTGCTAGTCAGGCGTTTATGCCGTTTATGCATGAAACGGCAACTACGTTGGCAAAGGCTATTCCTCATTCGCAACAGCGCACGTTGGAAGGACAGACCCACGATGTCAACCTGGAGGTTCTTACCCCGGTACTGGAGGAATTCCTTACCAAATAAAGTGTTGGAGGCTCTATGACATTGAAAGCCTATCTGGATAACATTCAGATCCAGACCGGGAAAACCCCTCAAGATTTTTTAGTCCTAGCTGAAAAGAAGGGATTCCTCAAGGATGGCGTCAAGACCGGGCAAATTGTTTCCTGGTTGAAAGAAGACTTCGGTCTGGGGCAGGGCCATGCCATGGCAATAGTTCTGACACTGAGAACTGCCACCGGGCCGAAGGAGGGTAAAGACGAGCAAATCGCAAAGCATTTTAGTGGCAACAAGGCCAGGTGGCGCAAGTCTTACGATGAGCTTTTGACTAAAGTAAATAAATTTGGACCGGATGTTTCAACGTCACCCACCAAGACTTATATCAGCCTGCTGCGTAAAAATAGAAAATTCGCGATCATACAGGTGACTTCCGAGCGTATCGATATCGGCATCAAGCTCAAGGATGCCAGAGTTTCTCAACGTTTTGAAGCAGCCGGGTCGTGGAAAAGCATGGTGACCCATCGTGTGCGCATCGATGATCCAATGCAGATCGACGCAGACGTAATTTCCTGGCTTCAGCAAGCTTATGAGAAAGCTTGAACCCAGGCTGCCATATTACCGAGGAGTTTAACGAAATGGAAAAAATTACCTCATTCCTGTGGTTCAACGGCCAGGCTGAGGAAGCAGTGAATTTTTATACTTCCATTTTTAAAAATTCAAAGATTGGAAGCATCACCCGGTATGGCGAGGTGGGTCCCGGACAGAATGGGAAAGTCATGTCCGCAACCTTCCAGCTTGGCGGGCAGGAATTCATGGCGTTGAATGGTGGTCCCGAATTCACATTTTCGCCGGCGATTTCGTTCTTCGTGAACTGCGAGACCCAGGATGAAGTGGATGAGTTTTGGGAGAAGCTCTCAGAGGGCGGCGAAAAACAAAAGTGCGGCTGGCTGAAGGACAAATTTGGCCTTTCCTGGCAGATTGTTCCAACAGTTTTAGGGGAACTATTGAGCGATAAGAATGCCCAAAAATCGCAAAAGGTCATGCAGGCAATGCTTCAAATGGGTAAAATAGACATCCAGGGGTTGAAGATTGCCTATGAACTGGGATAATTGAGTTCCTTGTTGGGCAATTTCCTGACACCGACCAAGGATCGACCGCCCGCCGTTGCTCGACCATCTGGTCACCTGGTTTACCCCTCCGGTCTCCACCAATTGGAATTGCGAAACACTCCCAGGCTGTTTCCATCAGCCTGGGAGTGTTTGTAGTAATATATGTCAATATTATCCGGACAGTTCATGGAATAAACCAGGAGGAACGAAAAATGGCAGAACCAATGGATATCGTATTGGCTTTTCATAACG
>JBGOZL010000181.1:0-5323 GCA_041480185.1 Anaerolineae bacterium | reverse complement strand
GGCAACTGGCTCAGCAACAATATTGATTGGGCGCTCAGCCGTGAGCGTTATTGGGGCACGCCGTTGCCGGTCTGGGAATGTCCGGACTGCAAGCATCGTGAATGTGTAGGATCGATAAAGGAACTATCGGAGAAGGCCGGTCGTGACCTTTCGTCGCTTGACCTGCACCGTCCGCATGTGGACAACGTCAACTGGGTTTGCACCAAATGTGGCGGCAGGATGGCGCGCGTTCCCGATTTGATTGATGTCTGGTTCGATTCGGGTTCGATGCCGATGGCACAGTGGCACTATCCATTCGAGAACAAGGAAAAATTTGCCAATCAATTTCCAGCCGATTACATCTGCGAAGCTGTTGACCAGACGCGTGGCTGGTTCTACACCCTGCACGCCATCAGCACGTTGCTCTTCGACCAGCTGAGCTTCAAGAACGTTATCTGCCTTGGTCATGTGGTTGACGCGGATGGTCGGAAAATGTCCAAACACCTGGGCAATGTCTCTGACCCTTGGGAAGTGCTGGATCAGTCAGGCGCGGACGCCTTTCGGTGGTATTTTTATACTTCCTCTCCGCCCAATGCAGAACGTCGTTTCGCGGCCAGCATGGTTACGGATGTGGTCAAGAATTTCACCTTGACCCTCTGGAACGTCTACTCGTTCTTTGTCACCTATGCCAACCTAGACAATCCGGAATTGACCAGGGTTATGAAGCCGGCTAACGATATCGATAAATGGCTGTTTTCTTCTCTGAACACCCTCGTCAGAGATGTCACGAAGGCATACGAGACGTACGACGTCCCCGGTGCAACACGTCCCATTGAAGCCTTTGTTGAATCACTCTCCACCTGGTACCTGCGTCGCTCTCGCAGACGTTTCTGGAAGTCCGAGTCCGATTCCGATAAACAGGCTGCTTACTACACTCTTTATACCGTTCTGGTGACTCTGGCGAAATTACTGGCGCCAGCTATGCCCTTCCTCGCTGATGAAATGTATCGTAACCTAGTCTGTTCGATCGATTCGAAAGCTCCGGAATCTGTTCACTTGGCAAAGTGGCCAAAAGCGGACGAATCAAGAATAGACGAAACCCTCAACCGTGAAATGACCCTGGTTATGAAGCTAGTGTCGCTGGGCCACAATGCCCGCCAGAAGGCCAACCGCAAGGTCCGCCAGCCGCTGTCCGAGGCCGCGTTCACCCTGACCCGCCCTGAAGAACGTCATGCTGTGGAAACATACGCTTCCCTTATTACAGATGAGTTAAATGTCAAGAAAGTTCGTCTTCTGGATGCCAGCGGCGAGGTTGTCTCCTTTGTCGTTAAACCCCTGTCCAGGCAACTTGGTCAAAAATACGGAAATAAATTCCCCGGGTTGGCGAAGGCTATTTCTGCGTCGGATCCAGCCATTTCTGCTCCTATGCTTCTTGCAGGAAAGCCAGTGCAGGTGACTTCTGAAGGTGTTGAGTACAGTATCCTACCCGAGGAAGTGGAAGTTCGTGCACTGGCAAAAGAAGGGTTTGCAGTTGCTAACGACGGAGCATATCTGGCTGCCCTTATTACCGAACTGACGCCGGATTTGGTCCGCGAGGGGCTGACGCGTGAGTTCGTCCGTCGGGTACAGGACCTGCGCAAGACTGCCAATCTGGATGTGGCTGATCGTATCCGTGTCTATGTGACGGCATCGGAAGGGCTGAAAAATGCTATCGAAGCCAACCGGGACTATGTAATAGCTGAAACCTTGACGGTTGAATTAAGCTTTGTCATCCCGGATAATCTCACTACAAGGGTAACGGATGAATTCGATGGAGAAAAAATAATTCTGGGCCTGATCAAGGCATAAAACGAGTTTGGAAAAACTAAAACGCGGTGCATTAATTGATGCACCGCGTTTTAGGTGTTTTCTTAATCATCGTTCCAGTATTATTTTCGGGAGACGATGGGCTGATATGCTATCGCTAACGACTTCGTTCCTTTTCCCTTGCTCAAGAAAAATTCCATTCCCTTCAGCATATCCCATAGTTTATCGAATATAATCTTATCGAATAAAAATATGGTGGAGTATCTCATCTCTGTCTTTTCCCGTTTTATGGATGGCGAACAGGTAGTCTGATGCCGCAAAAATTCCGCTGCCGGGTAACGGATATCTTGGATCATGGTGAACGGGTTTACAGCATTTTCCTGAAACCTGAAAATCTTGTTCCCCGTTTCATTCCGGGTCAATTCCTCCATTTGGCATTGGATGAGTACTCTCCCGGTGATTTCTGGCCCGATTCACGATCGTTTTCAATCGCCAGTCTACCTGCAGACCGTCGACTCTTGCGCATAACCTACGCCGTCAAAGGCCAATTCACTGGGCGGATGGAAGCTGAACTGAAACTTGGGCGTGAAGTATGGGTTAAGATGCCTTATGGCGAATTTATCGTCAATACAAAATATGATGTTTGTCTGCTTGCTGGCGGTACCGGGATAACGGCTTTTACTGCCTTTCTGGCAGGGCTTTCCCCAGATTACCCTCGCCGTGTCTATTTGTTTTACGGTGCTCGCTGCCCGGACCTGTTTATTTACCGGTCTTTGGTGACGACCGCCCGGGAGCGTTGTTCCAACCTGAAGGTTTGGTTCCTTGCAGAACAGGATACGAAGAGAAGTGATTGCATTTTGGGACGCATCGACGCAGAGTCAGTTTTCAGATCCATCCCAGATCCACTCCCTCTCACTTATTATCTTGCTGGTCCTCCCGAAATGATTGCTATCATTACATCCGGATTGCATAAATGCGGAGTAATGCCGGATCATCTTGTTGCCTATGCATGGGAATAACAATTGCACTCTGAAAACCAAATGCTTGGCAATAGAACGCATCGCTTAATAATACTTTGGCAAAAAGGCTCATTTATCTTTCATGGTAAAATCCTCCAGTCCTTCCCTATGATCATCAGGTCGTTATGTCACAAACAACAATATACGATTCAGCCCAATTGATACCCCATGCCCTCCAGGAACTGAAGGAGGCAGTGCGTTATCGTCATCTGCTTTACCAGCTGGTGCGGCGGGATATCCTTACTCGCTATAAGCGTTCCTACCTTGGCGTAGCTTGGACCATGCTCAACCCGCTGGGTATGATGCTTATCCTCAGTTTTGTTTTTTCCAATATTTTTGGTGCTACTCGTGGATATCCCGCCTTTATTCTAAGTGGTTTGATTGTTTGGAATTTTTTTTCTCAGAGTACGACGGGTGCGATTAATAGCCTGGTCTGGGGAGGAGGGTTGCTGCAGAGAATATATGTTCCGCGTGCTTCTTTTGGTCTTTCCGCAGTTGGGTCGGGCGTTATTAATTTGGCTCTGGCATTTGTCCCCCTCGTTATTGTGATGGTTGCAACTGGAACACCGTTAAAAATTACTGCAGTCTTTGCACCCATTTCTCTGCTGCTTTTCGCTTGTTTTACCCTTGGGCTGGGTTTGGCGATTTCAACACTTGCTGTTTATTTTCCGGACGTGGTCGAGATGTACCAGGTCATCTTGCTGGCTTGGATGTATTTGACCCCAATTATTTATCCCGAGACCGTCATTCCGGTCAAATACCAATTGCTCTTGCATCTTAACCCCATGTATTATTTAGTCAAGCTCTG
The DNA here is from genome assembly GCA_041480185.1 of Anaerolineae bacterium. GTDB lineage: Bacteria > Chloroflexota > Anaerolineae > Anaerolineales > Villigracilaceae > UBA877. Next base: position 1,711 of record JBGOZL010000181.1, on the reverse strand, counting down.
GCGCCTGCCCTTGTATGACGGGCGCTGGCCTACATGGGGCGAGTTCTGGCCCGCGGCAGCAATCGCAATCGGGATGCTGCTGGTCGGATGGTTTTTCTTTACCTCAAAATCTGATGAATTTGCCTACCGCATCTAACGCGATATCCATAATGGTTGAAGCACAGATGACCCAATCTGAACACGCTATTCATCTTGAGGATGTTTCTGTGCGTTATCGCGTCCCTAGTGAACGTATCGGAACTTTTAAAGAATACCTGATTCGGTGGCTTAAGCGCCAGGTTCAAATGCGGAAGTTCTGGGCATTGAAGGGGATCACTATGGATGTGGGTCGGGGGGAGATCTTTGGGATCGTTGGTGACAATGGTGCCGGAAAAAGTACCCTTCTGAAAGTGATCGCACGAGTTTTGCGTCCGACCAAAGGGAGAGTGGTTGTATCGGGGAATGTTGCGCCTTTATTAGAGCTGGGTGCTGGATTCCACCCCGAATTAACCGGTCAGGAAAATATTTTTCTTAATGGGGCCCTTTTAGGCTTCAGCCGACGGGAAATGCTGGACAAATTTGACCAGATTGTTGATTTTTCCGAATTAGGCGAATTTATTAATGCTCCCATCCGGACATATTCATCTGGCATGTATGCGCGTTTGGGCTTTTCGGTAGCTACTGCTAGTAATCCGGATGTGTTACTCATCGACGAGATCTTAGGGGTGGGGGATGAAACTTTCCAAAAAAAATGTGAGGCGCGCATTAGTGATTATTGCCGTCGAGGTACTTCTATTTTGCTCGTTTCGCATAACATGGCAACGATCGAAGCCATTTGCCAGCGGGCAGCTTGGCTGGATCATGGAGAAATGAAATTGATGGGAGAACCCGGAGCGGTAGTTGATGCATATCGACATAAGGAACGTTGAGAAGTATGCAATTTGACCGAACTGCAATTCCGGATGTAATTCTCATTCAGCCCAAAGTGTTTGGTGATGAACGGGGTTTTTTCATGGAAACATTCAGGGCAGATGAATTTGCCGCACACGGTATTATTGCAGGATTTGTTCAGGATAATCATTCAGCTTCTCAGCAAGGGATCCTTCGTGGTTTGCACTACCAGGTTCGACAGCCACAAGGGAAGTTGGTGCGGGCTGTTTGTGGGGTAATTTTTGATGTGGCTGTTGACCTGCGCCGAAGCTCGCCAACATTCGGGCATTGGGTGGCCACTGTTCTTTCTTCACAGAACAAAAAACAAATATGGATCCCAACGGGGTTCGCCCATGGGTTTTACGTTCTGAGTGAAGAAGCAGAGGTGGTTTATAAGACCACCGACTACTACGCTCCCTTGTATGAGCGTTCCCTTTTTTGGGATGATCCTTCATTGGGGATTGAATGGCCGCTCCTGTATGGGAAACCACCCATCCTCTCGGATAAAGATGCCCATGCAAAATTATTATCGGAGGCAGAGCAGTTCGATTAGGAGATGTATAATGCAGAATTTGCTTGTCACGGGTGGCGCAGGATTTATTGGGTCTAACTTTATCCGTTATCTTTTACGGACCCAGGCTGACGTTAAGATCGTCAACTTGGACCTGTTGACCTATGCAGGCAGTATGGAAAACTTGAAGGACCTCCCATCTCGAAACCGGTACGAATTTGTTAAGGGCGACATTTGCAGTCAATCTTTGGTCGAGGATATAATACGGCACAATAATATAAATACCATCGT
>JBGOZL010000180.1:0-5333 GCA_041480185.1 Anaerolineae bacterium | reverse complement strand
GACTCAACTGGACGCCTTGGGCAACCTGCTCCTGACCGCTGGCGACCGGGAGGGTGCCATCCGGGTCCTTGAGACGATCCTGGCGCTGAACCCGCCCAACAGCAAGGACTACCAGTCCCTGCTCGCCAAAATAAAGACCCGCGTCTGAAAAAACTCCCCTGCACCCGCGGGGGATTTTTATGGTTCTTCCCGGAGTCGCCGCGCAGTGGAGACCAGGTGGGGTGAACTCACATTACACCGGAGAAAACGGAAAATAACGTCCAAAGGAAATAAAAGCTGGCCTGGATAGAATATGAACGAACCTCCTGTGCATTTCATCGGTGAGGAAATCGCAATCCACTTCGATAAGGTTCCCGTCCGCCAGAAAACGCCGCCCTGTCCGGACGGCTTCACCTGGCAGGCACGCTCCTACCGCGTGGTTGAAAAAATATCCGAGTGGCACGATTTCACCCGGCGGGGCCGGATGGCGCGCAACATGCGCCCGGTGCACGCCGCGGTGGCAGCGGAACGCGGTTCACTTGGAGTGGGGCGCTTCTTCTTCAGGGTGCGGACCGACACAGGCCAGGTCTTCGACCTGTATTATGACCGGGCCATCAAAAACGTCGACGATCGGCTCGGGCATTGGTTCCTTTTCAGGGAGATCGCACTTTAGAACCCTAGGCAAATCCATGCTCCCAACGTGATTCTCGTGGGCGGCGTTGACGGTCATGGAGCGGTCACTGCTTGTTTCGAAAGGGTGACCTGAGTGCCATCTCAATGAGACGTGTCGGTGATAAAATTAATATATTCGAAAGGATCATATGAAAAAGATTGTTTTTGCACTGTCCGGTCTGGTTTTGCTGGCTGCCCTGACCGGCTGTACATTCCCGCGCGGAACCCAGATTCCGCTGCCTACCTTGGTCATGATCCCTTCTCCCACGGCTTATCTCGTCACTGGCACATGGGTTGGTCCCACGCCCACCGTCCCCACGTCCATCCTCCCAACCCCCACCATGAATTTGCCGACCCTTACACCCGGCGTGCCCCCCACCACTATTGGCCCCGTCCCGACCTTTGAAAGCACACCCACCCAAACAATCGGAGTCATTCCTGGCACGCCCACCGGGCCGTATGGGGTGATCCTGATCGCCCCCGGCGACGTGCTGAGCGTCCGCACCGGGGCCGGGGCAGGTTATCCGATTTCAGGGTCCTTCCCTTCCACGGCCACCAATGTCATGCGCACCGGACCGGCTTCCATGGCGGGCATTGACCTGTGGGTACAGGTCCAGAACCCGAGCGGCGGAGTGGGCTGGGTCAACTCGCAATACCTGACCGAGTACGCGGCTTCGACCGACTTCTGCAACGACAGCCGGGTCAATACCATGCTCACTAATTTCGGCACTGCAGTCTCAACTTCAAATGGAGAGCTGCTGTCTGCGCTGGTGAGCCCTGCGCACGGCATGACGGTTTATCTTTGGCGCAATGGCATCCTCCATACCTTTAAACAAAGCGACACCCGCTGGGTGTTCGATAGCACCTACCAGCATGACTGGGGTTCGGCTCCCGCCAGCGGTTTGGATACCGTCGGCTCGTTCCACTTGGAGGTTCTGCCCTGGCTGCAGGAAGTCTTCAACGCCAACCATACTCTCACATGTAATTCGCTCGGCACGGCCGCACAATTTGACACCAACCCATGGCCGCTCGAATATACCAACGTCAATTTCTACACCGTTCTCAAACCCGGCACCCCCGGCATAGACCTGGACTTTCGCTACTGGTTGGTGGGGGTGGAGTACTACCAGGGGCAGCCCTTCGTTTTCGCCCTGATCCATTTCGCCTGGGAACCCTAACCCTGCAGTATCCCGGTAAAACAAAAAACCCGTTTTCTGAATGAAAACGGGTTTTTGTTTCATTATTTAGCAAGTAAATCCACCAGAACTCTCGCTGAACCTTTCTCCACTGCCTCGTGCAGGCTCTGCCCATGGGCATCCATGGTCACCACTACAGGGAAATCCTTGACTTCAATCACCCAAATGGCCTCCGGCACTCCAAAATCAAGTTTGTAAACGCCCAATACCTTCGTCACGGATTGGGCGATCAGGGTCGCAGCGCCGCCAATGGCATGGAAGTAAACAGCTGGCACCTCCTGGCAGCCTTTAAGAGTCTTTGCACCCATACCACCCTTGCCGATCACCCCCTTGAGGTTGAAGTGTTTCATCACATCGGCCTGGTACGGCTCTTCGCGGATGGAAGTGGTGGGACCGGCCGCTACAAATTTGTACTGTTTGGTATCGAGCCCTGAGACGACCGGCCCGCAGTGATAGATCACGCCACCCGCCAGGATCGGCTTGAGCGCCTCGTAGATCTGCATGTCTTCGTCCTGGGGAGCGCGGGTCTTTTTGATAAAGGTCTCAATCAGCCATTTGTGGACCACGTCACGTCCGGTGATCATCACTCCGCTCAACGCCAGTGAATCGCCAACCTTTAAGCTGCGGATTGTTTCGTCATCTATGGGAATGGTAATTGCGCGCATGCTGCTCTCCTTTATTTCACCACAAAAAGCGCAGAGACCACAGAGTCTCTCTCTGGTTTTCTCTGTGCACCATGTTTGCTCCTTGGCTAATCGAAAGTAACCTCGCTGCCTCGGACGGTCATTTTGCGCCGCCGGTAAGCCCAGCACATGTAAGAGATGGTGACGAAGTAAGAGGCTGGCAGGCGGGAAAGCCCGGTGATACGAGTATCCAGCACGGTCGTTTTGCCGCCAAAGCCCATCGGCCCGATGCCCAACTGGTTGGCTTCGCCCGTCAGGCGTTCTTCCAGTTCAGCCAGTTTGGGGTCCGGGTTGCGCGTGCCGATCGGCTCCAAAAGCACTTCCTTCGACTTGACATACCCGGTTCCTCGATCACCCCCGATGGAGACGCCTAGGATCCCCGGTGCGCAGCCCTGTCCCTGGGCCTAATAGACTGCGTCCAGGACAACCTTGCGAACTCCGGCCAGGTCGCGGCCAGCCTGGAAGGCGGTATCACCCACTTTGCCGGAATACGGGATCGAGTATTGTGCTCCACAGTTCTCGGAACCGCCGCCCTTGAGCATCAATTCAACTGTCAATTCGTCGCCTTCGACCTCTTCAAAATGGATGTACGGGAAATCATCGCCGCCCAGGTTGTTCCCGCTGTTCTTGTCGGAGACCGCGTCCACAGCGTTGGGGCGCATATAGGCCTTGCGGGTGGCCTCCGCCAGCGCGCTGCGGATCTGCTGCTTGAGTTTAAGTGTGCTCCAACCGGCAGGGTATTTAACGTTAAAAATGGGCGTGCCGGTATCCTGGCAAACGGGACTTGAATTTTTACGGGAGAGTTCCACGTTCTTGAGGATGGTCTCGAACGCACCGCGCGCTGCCGAGCCGGGGTCTTCTATCTCGACCGCAAGGCGCAATTGCTTTTCCACATCCGGCGGCAGGTCCGTAGAGGTGCGGCGGATTAGTTCGAGGATCTCGTTGGTCAGGTCGCGCATAATGTCCTCCATGAGGGGATAATCAGGTAAATACATGATACTCCCAAAAGGGGTAAATTTGAGTAACAAAGCGCAGGGGTTGGGTAGGCGGAATATCTTGAAATTGAGGAATCCCCGGGACAAAAAAGCTCCCGCTGGTTTGACCAGCGGGAGCGGAGAACCGTGGAATAAATTAAGGCTTGTACACGATCAAGTTATCGAACATGATGTCGGTACCCGCAACGCTGAAGCTCTTGGCAATCAGGCCGACGTCTCCACCGGTAAATGTGCTGTCCGTCGCTGTGGCGATTTGAGTCCCGTTGACGTAAAGGGTCAGGTTGCTCCCGATGCAATCGGCGCGGATATGATTGGTGGCCGCCCCCTGGTTGATGTTCGAATCGCTGACAAGGTTTCCATCTGAAGAAGAAATGATGGTTTTTGTACCGGCATTGTCGATCCCGATCCCGTCATAGCCATCGCTGCTGATGTAGAAGAAATAGTAATTATCCACATCCTGATAGCGGCATTGCAAACCAAAGGAATTGTCGTCCGGACCGCCGATCTTGGTGGCATCCACTTCAATGCTGACGTCGTTTTGGAAGGATTGGTAGGGGTTGCCAAAGAAAAAGGAATCAGTCTGGATGACATTGATCCGGTAACCGCCGTTCTCGTAGTCGGTGGAACCATATTCGTTATGAGTGCGGTCCCATCCGCTGTTGGTGTTTGAGAAATCATCCTGGAACAGGATCTGCGTGACTCCACCGCCTCCGCCTGTGGTCGGTTGAGGAATAAGGTTCACGGGTGATTGAGGCGTTGGGGTGGGGACACTGTTGATACCGCAAGCCAGGGCGACGAGAACTAGGACCGCCAGAGCAAAATACACTTTTTTATTCATTATTTCTCCTTGGAATATTAAAATCTGATTAATTTCAGGAGTATACCCGAAATGGGCGCTTTTGCAAGGCGGGTTTTATAGGGTTGGAATTATGTTTGATTGTCCGCCCGTTCCTTGACAAAAGTACCCAAAAGGCGATAGAGTACAAGCCATGGCAAATGGAAATGACCTCTCCAGGGAAATCCTGGCGACCATCCGTACTGCGCTGACCGAAGATGTAGGGCCCGGGGACGCGACGACGAACAGCATTGTGCCTCCCGAAGCAACTATGCGCGGCCAGATCATCGCAAAACAGGGCGGTGTGGTTGCTGGGCTGGATGTCGCGCAGGCCGTCTACTTGATGGGGGACGCGCAGGTGGATTTCAGGCCCCAGGTGGAAGAGGGGGGGCGCGTGATAAACCGCCAGGTTCTGGCTCTGGTTTCCGGGCAGGCGCGCAGCCTGTTGACTGCAGAACGGACCGCACTCAACCTGCTGGGACGCATGTCGGGCATTGCCACCCTGACCCGCGCCTTTGTGGATGCGGTAGCCGGGACGAAGGCGGTTATCCTGGATACCCGCAAGACCGCGCCAGGACTGCGGCTGGTGGATAAACTGGCGGTCAGACGCGGCGGCGGACAAAACCACCGCATCGGTCTCTACGATATGGTCCTGATCAAGGACAATCACATTGACTTCGCCGGGTCCATCACCACCGCGGTGACACGCGCCCGGGCTGGCGCGGCAGGGTTGGTGATCGAAGTGGAAGCCCGGACGCTTGACAACGTGCATGAAGCCCTGGGCTGCGGAGTGGAACGAATTTTGCTCGATAACATGACCCTTGAAAGCATGGTTGATGCTGTCCGCTTGACAGCGGGCCGTGCAAAACTGGAAGCCAGTGGGAATGTGACCCTGGAAACCGTCCGAAAAATTGCTGAGACGGGCGTGGATTTCATTTCCGTGGGCGCACTGACCCATTCGGCCAGGGTGTTC
>JBGOZL010000179.1:0-5348 GCA_041480185.1 Anaerolineae bacterium | reverse complement strand
CCGATAAGCAGGCGGAAATTCGCGCTGAGGTGGAGGCTGCTTTGGCGCTCTGGCCGTCTCACGGCGACGGCAAGTGGAAGAGCAAACTACTCATCAAGGATACGATTGCCGATATCGTCTTCCAGCAGACCATTACCCGCGCGCGCGAATTCGATGTGCTGGCAACGCCCAACCTGAATGGCGATTATCTCTCCGATGCACTGGCAGCGCAGGTGGGCGGGATGGGCATCGCACCCGGAGCGAATATCAACTATCTGACGGGTCACGCCATCTTTGAGGCCACGCATGGCACAGCACCGAAATATGCCAACCTGGACAAGGTCAACCCCGGCTCGGTAATCCTTTCGGGAGAGATGATGTTCCGCTACCTGGGCTGGAAGGAAGTTGCCGACCTGATCCTCAAGGGCATGGAAGGCGCAGTGGCAGCCAAGACAGTCACCTATGACTTTGCCAGGCTGATGGACGGCGCTAAGGAGATCAAATGCTCTGAATTCGGAGACGAGATCATCAGGCATATGGATTAATATTCAGGTACAGATTGTCGTTGTGCTAAAAGGGGATTGTCAAACAAACAGCCCGCCATTTTCAGCGGGCTGTTATTATTTTCTTCGTCTATTAACGTGGTGTCGGAGTGGGTGTGGAAATCCCCTGCGGTCCGCCGGTAGGCGTGGCTGCGGGAGTGGGTGCGAGGGCTGCAGCCTCCTCTGCCGTCTGCGGCATGCCAGCCATTACCCAGCGGGTCAGCATATCAACATACTTCGGGTCGAGAAGTTTCGTGGGCGGCATCTGCCGGATGACGTTGCCAGTGACCGGGTCCTTGCCCTCCTGCCCATTGATAAGTTGCAGCAACAGGCTATTCGGGTCGCCGGCAGTGATCAGCGGAGCATTGTCACCGGTGTTCAACATTTCCTGGTAGGAGGTCTCCAGGTAGTTGTTATTCTGCCTTCCGGCGCGGTGGCACGAAACGCAGTAACGTTTGATCAACGGCTGGATGTGGACATCCCAGGAGGGCACTTCACCCGGATTCAATTCCGGGATGGTACTAACCGCGCCGGGTGGAATCACCGAGCGGTCATCCCAGGTGTAGCGCATGAATGCCACGATGTAATCGATTTCCGATGTTGAGAGTGCGCCGCCATAAGACTTGCCAAAGGGGGTCATGCCCAGGTTCGGCTGACCGTATGAGATGATATCTCCAAGCGTTTCATCCGAGCGGGTATACATTTCGTCCTGGGTGTGGATGGATTTCATGTTGTACCCCTCAAGACCTTCCACGCCAGTGATAATACCGCCTTCACCCTCTGCGCCGTGACATTCGACGCAGTTGACCGAATATAGGTCCTGCCCCAGTAGAATCTGTTCGGTGAGTGTATTTGCCACCTGGACCTCTGTGCCGGGTGCAGCTGGGGGAGCCAGCAACATCACTCCACCAGCAATTATGATCATGGACACTGACGCACCGACCGCGGTCCATTTTTGCAAGCGGCTGACCAGGTGTTCAAATTTTTTTGCCAGGAACGAGGATCCAACCACAATGATATAAGCCAGGGTCGGGATAACCAGCCCGGTCAGGAACTGCAACAGTGTCATGGTGGACATGCCGCTGTTGCCGGAGATGGCTGGGATCCCGGAGATGGCAGTTAAAACAACCATGCTTACCACGAAAACAGCCATGATGCTCAGCGCCATGGTACGCCGGGAATAGTGTCTGAATGGATTCTTATCCATAAATGGCAGGACGACCAGGAGCAGGATGACAAGCGCGGGGATGACTGTTGTGGCAATCCACTCAATCTTCCCCAGTAGTGGAATTTGTCCGTAAACGGCAAGGAACTTGAAAAGGAAGAGGAAATACCACTCCGGCTTTGGGACAAAGGAAGTATCGCTCGGGTCTGCCTTGGCTTCGCCCGGCACACCGAGGAAGGTGGCCAGCATAATTAAAACGATGAAGATCGCAAGGGAAACCAATAAATCCTTGAAAATGCTGTCGGGCCAGAAGCGCTCCCCTTTTTGCAAGGCGATCTTGTATTTTTCCAGGATGGTCTTCTTATGTTCTTCTTTCATGTCCGCGCTCCTTTAGTCGTCCTTGCCCGGGAATTCTGATTCCCCGTGCTTGATGATGAGGAACACGTGGACACCGATCAGCCCGGCCAGGACGGCAGGGAGCATCCAGATGTGGGCTGCGAAGAACCGGCTTAATGTCAGCGCACTCAAGTCAGTACCCCCGCGCAAAGCTTTCATGATGAGGGTGCCAATGAAGGGTACGCTCCCGGCAATGGAGGTTGCGACCGTGGTGGCCCAATAAGCTTTCTGGTCCCATGGCAGCAGGTAGCCGGTAAAACCCATCCCCAGCGTACACAGCAGCAGGCCCACACCGATCAGCCAGGTCAATTCGCGCGGATATTTATATGAAGCGGTTATAAAAACCCGCAGCATATGAATGAAGACAACCAGGACCATCAATGTCGCGCCCCAGTGGTGAATACCCCTGATCAGCCAGCCAAAGGCAACACCGTTCATGATGTACTGGATGCTATCGTAGGCGTGGTCGGGAGAAGGGGTATAGTAAACGCTCAAAAAAATACCGGTCACTCCCTGGAGCAGGAAAAGGAAAAGGCTGGCAGAGCCAAGCGTGTTCCACCAATTGCCCTTTGGCTCAGGACGGTCGAGGGTGGCTTTATACAGCTCGTTCAGAGCGAGTCGTTCATCAAGCCAGGCGAACAGCTTCTTCCACATAATCGTTACCCTCCCAGGAAGTGAATGAGCAAAGTACCGTCTACGATCTGGATCTGGTCACCGGTGTAACGATCCATCGGACGTGGCGGGGGACCGCCCAACACCTCGCCGTTTAGGCTGAACTGGGCATCGTGACATGGACAGATATATTCCTGCTTGTCCACATTCCAGTTGACGTGGCAGCCCAGGTGTGTGCATTTATTCGATAATATCAATGTATCCGTTTCAGATGTGCGCAAAACAAACACACCATAACTGTTGACAGTTTTCTCCCAGCCATTGACGGTGCTGCGGGTGAAAGTAGCCAGGGTCGGTTTCCCGATCTCGAATGTCTCGAGTTTACCCAGAGGAACCCAGGCGTCTTTCCCGACCGATTTCAGGGCAGGATCAATCAGAAAGTCAATGGCCGGCAGACCAATAACCGCACCAATGACCGCACCTACAGCCCCTGTAATGAGTTTAATGAAATCGCGACGGCTGATATAATGTGACCCCGCCATGCGAACCTCCTGGTATGGTCTTGATTATATAATAATAGAACCATAAATCCGCGTGATATGATTATAAAGACGATTCGTCCATCCCCAAGAGGATGTCTGGAACGATTAATCCATGAGTATTGTCACTTTTAACTAAAGAAACGAAGATGGGATAATAGACCGTGTTAAAATTTCTTTGCCGCCGCGCGCAGACGCGCACTGGCGTTGAAATAATATATGAAGGGCAGGCATTTCCTCCGCTGGCGGGGGGGCATCCCGCTGATTGAAGAACGCAATGATGGATGGATTTAAGGAGGCGTAGATGGGTCTTAAAAGGAATGTTGGCCTCATGGAAGCTTTGCGATATCAAGGGAAGGGTCCGATGTTGACCTATATCCTGCACAGGATTGGCGGGCTGAGTATCGTCATCTTTGTGGCTTTACACATCCTGGCGGGATATTTCGCCAACCATGCCTGGGGGACAAATGCCGGGATATTCATCAACTCCATTTATGAGCACTGGATCTTCCAGGTATTCATCTTCTTCTTTGCTCTTTTCCATGCGATCAACGGACTGCGGATTGTCATCCTGGACCTCTGGCCGAAGTTGATCGAATACCAGCGTGAAGCTATATGGCTGGAATGGTTTGTTTTTCTGCCCATTTACGGCATTGCACTTTTTGTGATTATCCGCAGTGGATTGGGAGGTTAGCAGATGAAAGCAAAACCGAGAACTACTCCCCTGGGGGGTTTCCATTTTGATTATGTGATGTGGCTCTTCACCCGCCTGTCTGCCCTGGCGATGTACCTGATCGTCATCGTGGGTGTCACGGGTGCCCTGCTAATGAGCGCCCGCCAGAACATGACCGTAGCCGACCTGATGCGCTGGGCTTTCATGCCCAACCCCAACCACGTGGCAAGCACCAATATCCCGGATATCGATGTCTGGAAGACCATCTTCTGGCAAGTGATGGGCATCCTGATGCTCTTTTTTGCCGGGGCGCATGGGCTGCATGGATTGCTCAACGTACTGGAAGATTATATTTCCAGTAGACGGCTGCGCATTTCCCTGCGTGCCTTGGTTATTGTGATCTGGGTGGCAATCAGCCTCATTGGCATCGCCGTCATTGTAACTTCCTAGGAGCATCCCCATGAAAACCCATCAATTTGAAGTAATCGTGGTTGGAGCGGGCGGCGCGGGTTTGATGGCGGGTTTGTATGCTTCCAGGTCAGCCAAGACAGCCATCATCACTAAACTTTATCCCACCCGTTCACACACCGGCACGGCCCAGGGCGGCATCGGTGCTGCGCTCGGAAGTGAAGAAGAAGACCATCCTGAATGGCACACTTACGACACCGTAAAAGGGTCGGATTATCTCGGTGACCAGGATGCCATCGAATTCATGTGCGAGGAAGCTGTACAGGCTGTATACGAACTGGAACATATGGGCCTGCCGTTTGACCGCACGCCGGAAGGCAAGATCTCCCAGCGCCCGTTTGGCGGGCACACAAATAACGTAACTGGTAAACCGGTCAAGCGCGCTTGCCATGCTGCAGACCGGACCGGGCATATGATTTTGCAGACCCTGTACCAGCAGTGCATGAAGAATAACGTCAACTTCTTCGACGAGTTCCAGGTGGTGGATCTGCTGATGGTCAACGGAGCCGCGGCAGGCGTGGTGGCCATCGAGCTTGCCACCGGCGAGTTGCACGTATTCCACGCCAAGGCAGTCATCATTGCCACCGGTGGTTATGGGCGCATCTGGGAAATTACCTCCAACGCGTATGCCTTCACGGGCGACGGTCCTGCCGTGGTCATGCGGCGCGGCCTGCCGCTCGAAGACCTGGAATTTTTCCAGTTCCACCCCACCGGAATCTACAAACTTGGCATCCTGATCACCGAAGGCGTGCGCGGCGAGGGGGGCGTGTTGATCAATGGCAAGGGCGAACGCTTTATGGAAAAATATGCCCCTCGCGTAAAGGACCTGGCTTCGCGTGACGTGGTCAGTCGCGCCATCTACATGGAAATCCGCGACGGCAATGGCGCTAACGGCCAGAACTATGTTTACCTGGATGTGCGGCCTGAAAGTGTCAACAAATATGCCGCACTTGACGGGCGCAAAAACAAGGATG
>JBGOZL010000178.1:0-5350 GCA_041480185.1 Anaerolineae bacterium | reverse complement strand
GGAGAAGGGCGGCTTGGGCGAGGTAACCGAGCAGATTCTGGTTGGTAAGACCCTTGATTTCCTTCTTGCCAGCGCTAAAGTGGAGGCCGCCTGAGGGATGACGGGGTAGCGGCAAAACTGTTGAACCTCATCCAGGGTGCAAAAGAGAGTATTTATTTCCTGGCCTACACTTTTACTGCCAATGACCTGGGAACCGCCATCCTGCAGCGCACCGCGGACGGTTTGACTGTGGCGGGGGTGATGGATGACGGGCAGATAAACTCCAACCTGGGGACCGAGTATGACACCTTCATGCAAGCCGGACTGGACGTGCGCAGGGACGGGAACGGCGGGCTGATGCACCACAAGGTGATCATCATCGACCATTTCATCGTGATCACGGGCTCCTACAACTTCAGCGCGAGTGCCGAAACCAGCAACGATGAAAATGTGGTCATCATCCATAGCGCAGAGGCGGCCGGGCGATATATGACCGAGTTTCAGCGCATTTACGACCTGGCACAGCCATGATTGTCAATGACGATGTAAAATGAGGTGTAGTCCAATACCCTGATGGCATGGTTGCCATTTTTCGACAGATAGAGTAAAGTATTCAACAAACCCCGGAGGTCAACGATGAGTGAAAAATTTTATCTTGGCCGTCTTTATGATCCCACCAAGGCAATCCTCAGCGACCAGCCGCTGCAATACGATCCAGCCGACCTGACCACGCACGCCGTGGTGACCGGCATGACAGGCTCCGGAAAGACAGGCCTGTGCATTGCCTTGCTGGAGGAAGCCGCCCTGCAGGGAATCCCTGCCATCCTGATCGACCCGAAAGGCGACCTGACCAACCTCTTGCTGCATTTCCCGGAACTGGCTCCCCAGGACTTCCAACCCTGGCTAGACCCCGAAATGGCCCGCAGGGCTGGAAAAACCGTCGAGCAAGCCTCCACCGATTCCGCCCTGGCGTGGCGAAACGGGCTGGCGCAGTGGGGGATTGACCATGATCGGATGGTGGCGCTCAAGAACGCGGCCGGGTTTGCCATCTATACCCCCGGCTCGGACGCTGGCATCCCGGTCAGTGTGTTGTCTTCCCTGGCAGCGCCCGGCCTGGACTGGGAGACCAACAGGGAGATCCTGACTGAGCGAATTTCCAGTTCGGTGACCGCCATCCTGGGATTGGTCGGTTTTGCAGAACTCGATCCGATCCGCTCGCGCGAACACATCCTGCTCTCCAATATCTTTCAGTCGGCCTGGAGCCAGAACAAATCCCTGGACCTGACCGAACTTATCCTGCAAATCCAGAGCCCGCCCTTTGACAAATTGGGCGCTTTCCCGGTGGATACTTTCTTCCCGGCCAAGGACCGCATGGACCTGGCGCTGCAAATCAACAATATCCTGGCTGCCCCAACCTTCGAACTATGGCGGGTGGGACAACCGCTGGATATCGCTGGGTTATTATGGACCCCGGACGGCAAACCACGGCACAGCATTTTCTACCTTGCCCACCTGCCAGATGACGAGCGGATGTTCTTTGTGACACTCCTTTTTTCCGCGGTGGAGACCTGGATGCGGACCCAATCGGGCGCGACCAGCCTGCGCGCCATCCTCTACATGGATGAAATCTTTGGCTATCTTCCGCCGACTGCCATCCCTCCATCCAAGCCACCGCTGCTGCGCATGCTCAAACAGGCGCGGGCATTTGGATTGGGCCTGCTGCTTGCCACGCAGAACCCGGTGGACGTGGACTATAAAGGCCTATCCAACGCCGGGACATGGTTCATCGGCAAACTACAAACCGACCAGGACAAACAGCGTTTACTGGACGGCCTGGAATCTGCAGCGCCGGGTGCCATGGACCGCGGCAGCATGGACAAGTTGATCTCCGGATTGGGGAAGCGCGTTTTCGTCATGCAAAATGTTCACGAAAAAATCCCGCTCGTTTTCCAGACACGCTGGACAATGAATTTCCTGGCGGGACCATTGACACGCTCCCAGATCCCAGCGCTGAATGCCCTGGTGGGGGCTGGGAACCAGGCAACAGTGGCAGGTGCCCTGTCACCTGCAAGCAGTGCGCAAGCGCGAACTCCAGGAGGATATGAACCCATGCCAGCGGCAGTCCCCGGGCCTGCAGCAGGGACATCCCCTTCAGGGGCGATGGTCTCAAACGTGCCCCATCAAACTTCTGTCACGCGTCCGTCCGCACCCAGCGGAATTGCGGAGGTTTTTCTCCCGCTCAATTTATCCTTCACCAAATCCGCAGCCGCTTCAGGCGAATCCATTCCAGCTGACTCCGCCCCAGCGAGCCTGGTCTATTGCCCGGCGTTGATCGCGTCTGCGCAAGTGCGTTTCCTGGACAGGAGATACAACCTGGACGCAGAGCAGGTAAGGTCAGCGCTGGTGACCGTATTGGATAAACGGGGAGTCGTGCGTTGGGATGATTTCACTGCAAAGGTGCCGGATGCCAATACGATGGACCCGGCACCCGATCCGCAGGCACGCTATGCCAGCCTGGAAGCACCGCTGACGGATGCCAGACTGCTCACCGCACTGCAAAAGGATTTTACCGACTGGGTCTACCGCACCAGCAAGATCACAGTGCGCTCCAACCAGGCGCTCGGACTGTTTGCCACGCCGGACGTCCCGGAGGCAGATTTCGTGAAAGAGTGCGCCGAGGCTGCCCGTACCGCGCGGGATGCTGCAATGGCAAAAGCAACGGCAACCATCGACCGGCAGATCGCCACCCTGAATGAGAAACTGAACAAGGAACAGCGCGAACTTGAACAGGACAAGTCCGAATTCGAGCAGCGCAAGCGCGAAGAATTGGTTTCGGGCGCAGAGACAGTCTTCAGCCTGCTGGGTGGAAGAAGAAGCCGGAGGATCTCCGCGGCCTTTAGCAAACACCGCATGACCGAACAATCCAAGGGGGATGTGACCGAATCCGTGGATGCGATCACGCAATTCAAGCAGCAGCTGGCACAACTCGAACAGACCCGCCAGCAAGCCCTGGACGAGGCCGGATCGAAATGGGGCGACACGGTCAATAATATTACCGAGATCCCGGTGCTGCCCAAGAAGACGGATATTTACGTGAACCTGTTTGGCGTGGCCTGGCTACCGTATTACCAGGTGAAGCTGGGTGAGCGCATGTTGGAAATCCCAGCGTTCGGAATGTAAACTTTCCCAATCAGCCGAAGTCCCAGACCATCGCTTTCATCCCGACGTTGATCAGGAATGCAGGAGGAAGCAAATGAAAAAATGGTATTTGGAAGATTGGCGATTCACCATTGATGTAGTGCAGGTGGGGAAGGAAAATAAAGCTGAAGAATGCCGCCTGGGTCTTGAAGTGGGAGATATTTTCACCTGCAAGTTCGAGACTCCAACCGGCTTTTGTCCCACGGCGTTCATCAAGATTTTCCCATCCATGGAGGCTGTCCGATGCGGAGGAGATTTGCGCAACCTGGGAGGGACAGGTCCTGCTGAAATTACATTCCTGTGCCCGGATGGCCCAGTGAAGTTCAGATTGACCGGCGCACAGATATTGGATTAAGTCTGCCAGGTGAAAAATGCTCTGGATTGTTTTATCGGTACTCCTGTGGGGTCTGGTCCACTCCCTGCTGGCAACGCATAAATCTAAAGAATTTGCACGGCGTATGCTTGGGGCTCAGTTGGAGCGATTTTACCGGCTGGCATATAACGTTTTCGCCGTTGTAAGTTTCCTGCCGGTGCTGGTGGTGATGTTCCTGGTGCAAGACCGGACCCTGTACCTGATCCCGGTGCCCTGGTCATTCTTCATGGTAGGGGGGGAATTGCTGGCTGTAGCCGCGCTTTTCAGCTCATTCCGTCAAACCGATATCTGGGATTTCATTGGATTGCGGCAGCTGGGTGAGAGCGATAAACCATCCAAGCTGACCACTTCAGGCCTATATAAATATGTACGCCACCCTCTTTACTCGGCCGGGATGGCGTTCATCTGGCTGCTGCCGCTGATGACGGTGAATATTCTGATGGTCAATATTGCCATGACGGTTTACGTTATCATCGGCGCGAGCTTCGAAGAGCGCAAATTGCGGAGGGCTTTTGGGCAGGAATATATCGATTACTCGGCAGTCACACCCATGTTCATTCCGTTTCTGAAAGGGAACAAATCACGCGGCGCATCGTCCTGAAAGAAGGTTGCTTGGTCACGGTGTATAATCAAATCTAATGTCTTTCGTAACCATTCCCCGTCCCCGGCGTTCCCCCGTCCCGTTTCAAGTCCTGACCGTCCTGATTGGTGGTCCGCTTCTATTTATATTGATTATCGGGCTTATCAGCGGGGGGTACAACCTTCTCTTTAGTGGACGGATTTTCCCCGGTGTCACGATGGCAGGGGTGGACCTGACCAGCATGACACCGGAACAGGCAACCTCCGCCCTGAGCCAGAATCTCACTTATCCGACCACAGGGAAGGTGGTATTCCGGCATGGGGATAAGGTGTGGGTGGTAACGCCGGCCGAGCTGGGGATGGTTTTCGATGCAGGGACCAGCATGCAGCGAGCTTATGATGTAGGGCGCCAGGGTGGAGTCTTTAATGCCCTGGCAGGACAGCTCAATGCCTGGCAGGGTGGGCTGGATCTGAAACCCATCATCCTGTTTGACGAACGCGTGGCTCACGGATATCTGCAGAATATCGCCGCACAGATCGACCAGCCAGTAATTGAGACCGACCTGCACCTGGACGGTACGAATGTGGTGTACACACAAGGGCAGATCGGCCGATTGCTCAACGTGGATGCCACCCTGGCGAAGCTGTTGGCACAGCTTTCGGCCTTCCGGGACGGGGAAGTGCAACTGGTGGTGGAGGAACAGTCCCCGGTTGTGATGGAAGCCTCCACTCAAGCTGACAGCCTGAGGCAGATATTGAGCACTCCGCTGATGCTGCGTGTCGACAATCCGCAAGCGGGCGATCCAGGCCCATGGACGTTCGATCCCGCCACTCTGGCGGGGATGCTGACCCTGGTGCCCGTGCAGATGGATGGGGGCTGGCAATACCAGGTGGCAGTGGATGCGCACGCGCTGACCCAGTTTCTGGGACCAATCGCTCCACTGCTGAACAAGGCCCCCGTGAATGCCCGCTTTACATTTGACGACAACCCCGGCACCAATACACGCCAATTACTGCTTGAGGTGCCGGCCCAAGTGGGCCGCGAGCTGGATATTGCCGCCACCATTCAAGCGATTCAAACCGGGTTGCTGGCAGGGGAACACGATATCCCACTCACAGTGGTAACTGCGAATCCAGTAGTGGGCAATGATGCCACTGCAGCGTCACTGGGAATTACCAAGCTTGTTTCCTCCGACACAAGCTATTTTCGCGGTTCGAGTG
>JBGOZL010000177.1:0-5356 GCA_041480185.1 Anaerolineae bacterium | reverse complement strand
CGTCATTTTGGCATCCGCGAAACCGGTTACGTGTCCGCCCAAACGGTGCATGGCAGCTTCATGTGCCAGGCGTGTCCTGGTGGATGGTTGGTAGAAAGCTGTCACCAGGGTCTTTTCAGCCAGCAGGTCGCTGTTTCGGCGGCTCACCGCGATCGGCTCCAGTTCAGCCGCCACATCGAAAACATGGAAGAATTCTTGCCTTTCGAAATCTTTTAGGGACAGGATGTCCCGACCAGAAAATCTACGCATTTTAACCTCCTTTTGAATAGAAAAGATTGCACGTGGTTTCTTTCACGTGACATGGTTACCCACCCGTCTCACCACGTGGAAGCGGAAATATCCGGGCAGGAAATAACTGATGGAATAGTCCACCACGCGGCTCTCCTCGGCATATAGTTGCGCAGCCAGATAAAGCAGAACGTCGTCGCGCTGGATCTGCAAGGCGCGCGCCACTTCCGAAGTTGCCCCCACGGCGTTGATTTCCGTTCTGGATTGGATCAATTTTGGGACACCCCGTCGCAGTAACAGGTCCAACACCGAACCGGTGAAACCGGACTGCAGCTCTTCGATCGACAGGATGTCCACCGGCAGGGTGTCCAACAGGTAGGCGATCGGGCGGTTTTCGGTATAAATGATGCGCGCAACCTGCGTCAGGTCCGTATCGACTTCCAGGTTTAGCAGCTTTCCAAGTTCCTGGTCAGCCGTAATTTGCTGGATCTGCAATTCACCCATCCTCACTGTCAGACCGGAACGTTGCGCAATGGTCCCGATGCTTTCCAGCACCTCCAGCCCGGCCTCCATCACCGGTACTTTGGCGGCAACAAATGTGCCCACTCCCTGCCGGCGCCGGATCATTCCCTGTCCCTCGAAGCTTCGCATTGCCTCGCGCAGGGTAGCTCGCGAAACTCCCATCTTCTTTGCCAGGAACGGTTCAGATGGCAGGCGGGTTTCGGGGGGGAGGTTTTTGATCATCTCCGCCAGTTCAGTTTGCAGGCGCCGAAATGGATATTGACTCATGCTTCGCTCCTACTCCGCTGGTCCTTCGATCACCGGCTTGGTGGTAAAGTGGACCACGTCCACCAGGCCTTTATCCGAGAGCCGCAATTCGGGGATGACCACCAATGCCAGTAAACTCAGTGTCATATTCGGGTTGTTGAGCGCACATCCGCAGGCGCGGAAACCTTCCAGGATGGTGCTGGCTTTCCTGGCCACCTTTTCGGCTTTTTCAGTCGACATCAGTCCGCCAATGCATAATTCAACCAGCCCGATGATCTTGCCATTTTTTACCACCACTTGACCCCCGCAAGTTTCAGCCAATTTGTTGGCAGCCATTACCATATCCCTGTCGTTTGTGCCCACCACCAGCATATGGTGACAGTCGTGCGCCACTGTGGAGGCAATGGCACACTCTTCGGTGAAGCCGAAGCCGCAGACCAGGCCAAGTTGCACGATGCCGGTCTTGTGGTGGCGTTCAACGAGTGCAGCTTTCGCTACCCCCGGCACCAAATGGACCTCTCCTTTTTTGACTGGCAGGGTCATCTGCAAAGCTTTAGTCGGTGCTTGGTTCTCAATGACTCCTATTACATTACATGTCACCCGTGCAGCTTTCGCTGTGGTCCGTATTCGGAAATCGTCCACCGTGAGGGTCTTCTTTAAGTGCACAGACTTGGTGGCCCATTCTGGGTATTCTGTTTTTGGCAGGTTAATGCGAAGCCTGCCGTGCTCAGCAGCCACCTTTCCACACGCCAACACCAGTTCCGCATGGAAATTATTCAGGTCATCCACCAGCAGGATATTTCCCCAGCGCCCGGGGGCGATCATGCCCACCTGGCGGCTGACCCCGAAATGCTCCGCCGTGTTTATGGTTGCCATTTGGAGTGCAACCATGGGGGGCAGTCCACGGGCAATGGCGTGCCTCACTACGCGGTCCATGTGTCCTTCATTTACTATAGTTCCGGCATGCGAATCGTCGGTGCACAACATGAAGTGGCGTGGGTCCATGCCAAGTTTGGTAATGGCAGCCACCTGGGCAGCCACATCCTGCCAGGCCGAACCATAGCGCAGCATGGCTCGCATCCCCTGACGGACGCGCGCCACGCCATCTTCGAGCCGCGTGCCCTCGTGGTCGTCCTCGATGCCTCCAGCGACATACCCGTGGAATGCCGGCCCAAGGTCAGGGGAGGCGTAATGCCCTCCCAGGACTTTCCCGGCACGCCGCGCGATCTCCATTTCGGTCAGCATCTTTGGATCCCCCGCTTCCACTCCGCGGTAGTTCATCATTTCTCCCAGGCCGATGACATCGTCCCACTTCATGCCCTTCGTCACTTCCTCAGTATTGATCTCCGCTCCGGGTGTCTCCAGCTCGGGGCTGGAGGGCACGCAGGAAGGTATCTGCACCCAAATTTGTATCGGCTGCCGGGCGGCCTCATCCGCCATGAGCTTCACGCCCTTTAAGCCAAAGATATTGGCAATTTCGTGCGGGTCGATGAACATTCCGGTTGTGCCGCGCGGCAGGACCGCCCGCACAAACTCGGTAATGGTTACCATGCCCGATTCGACGTGCACGTGACCGTCGAGTAATCCCGGCACCAGGTACTTCCCCTCGGCATCTATCACCCGCGTGTCTTTCATGATCGTGTGACTGGCATCCGGGCCAACGTAGGCGATGCGGCCGTCCTTGATGGCAATGTCTGTATCGGGCACGAATTCGCCGGATTGTACACAGACCCAGGTCCCTTTGCGCAGCACCAGGTCGGCTGGCTTGCGGCCCATGGCTACATCGATGAGTGCGCGGGTCGGTTTGATGTCAAATTTCATTTCGTCTCCAAAGCAGCGATTGTGTCAATTCGGGTGCCACCAATTGCGTGCTGAAAAACCATCGCTGCCAAACCGGGCATTCATTCAAAGGAGATCTTTACCAGGATTGTTACCTCGTTCGCTTTTACACCCCGTGCGCAGTGCGGATGGCCCGGATGTCACCGGTGTGGTGATCCATGTGGCCGAGATGCATCAGGACAATATCCCTTACGGTGATGTGGGTTTCCTCGTCGTCGTCTGGCCAGGTGACATACCCGTAATGTTTCCAGGCTTCGGGCGGGATGTTGCGCAGCAGTTCCACCAGGCTGGCAGTGCTGCCGCGGTAGAGGCTTAAGCTCGGTCCCAAGGCTCGCTTCCCGGACGCCCACCGCTTTGCCCAGTCATCCTGGGTAAGGTCAAAGTACCACTGGATGGGTATCTCTATGCCGTCCTTGCCAAGCATGGCCCTTAAAAACAACTGCCACATCTGTTCGCCTTCGACGGTGTGATGCACATATTCACGGATCGACCAGCCCGTACCCAGGGTTAGGTCGAGTTGTTCATCGTTCAGCCCGGCGATGGCAGCTTCCAGCCTGTCGGGAAGTTTAAGATAACGCTTGAGCAGGGAGTTAGTGGAGTCGGTCATGCGGTTTCCAGCAGACGCCTGGCCGCCCGGTTATGCTGTTCGACCAGTTTCATTTCATTTAATGTGACCAGGTGTCCATCACGCACCACAAACTTGCCTCCGATCACCGTAAAATCAGCGCGCACCGGGTGGCAAAAAACCGCTGCCGCCACCGGGTCGTGCAGCGCCCCGGCATAGTCGAGCCGGTTAAGATTGATGGCGAAAAAGTCGGCGCATTTCCCAGCCTCCAAGCTGCCGATATCGGACCTGCCCAGCACGGCTGCCCCACCGCGCGTCGCAAGCCGCAGGGCTTGCCGCGCCGTCATCAGGCTGCGGGATGGGTCGTTCGACAATGAGAATCCGGTTATTCCCTCCCGTAGTCTGGATAAAAGCATCGCCTGGCGCACCTCTGCCAGCATGTGTGACCCGTCATTGGATGCTGAACCGTCCAGACCCAGGCCCACCTTCACTCCCGCTGCTAGGTACTCTCTCACCGGCGCGATCCCGGAGGCCAACCGCATGTTGGAACTCGCACAATGTGCCACGCCGCAGCCGTGTTTGGCAAACGTCTTTACTTCCTCGCCGTTCACGTAAACGGCGTGCGCAAACCAAACGTCCTCCCCCACCCATTCCAGCGACTCCATGTACGGAACCGGGCGAGCCCCGAATTTCGATACACAGAATTGCTGTTCGTCCTCGGTCTCTGCCAGGTGCGTATGCAGGTGCACGCCAGTTTCGCGTGCCAGTTTCGCTGACTGCTTCATCAATTCACCGGTTACCGAGAAGGGCGAACAGGGCGCCAGCACGATTTGCACAAAGGCACCCTCTTTCGCATCATGATATTTCTGGATGAGCCGCTGGCTTTCTGCCATGATTTTTTCTTCAGGTTCCACGGCAGCATCGGGCGGCAGCCCGCCCTTGGATTCGCCCAGCGACATGGAGCCGCGGCTCGCCTGCAGGCGCACACCGATCTCTTGTGCCCCAGCAATTTCATCATCGAGCCGTGATCCATTGGGGAAAATGTATAGATGGTCTGACGCAGTTGTGCAGCCTGAAAGTGCCATTTCCGCCAGGGCTGTCTGGGTGGAAATAAAAATATCCTCCGGCGTCATTCGCCCCCAGATGGGATATAGTGTTTTGAGCCAGTTGAATAAATTGACGTCCTGGGCAGCCGGGACGGCGCGTGTCAGGGTCTGGTAGAAATGGTGGTGGGTATTGACCAGGCCCGGCAGAAGCAGGTGGCCGCGCAGGTCGAGTACCTCATCAGCCGTCTCCGGCAGTTCGCTCGTCCTGCTTACCTGTTCGATGAATCCATCCCGTACAAAAAGACCACCCTCGGAGATCTCCCGCTGGGTGTCGTCCATGGTGACCAGGACCGTGGCGTTCTTGATAAGAAGAGTGCTCATCTTTTGAAAAAGGGGGAATTAGGTTGTCAGACAACTATACCACTAGTTTGGTAAAAAATCAAAGGCTGTCATACATTTCACATTTCCCCCACCATCCGTTCCATGCCGCCCACACATCGGTGACTCAAATTCCTGCTGTGTGATATTTTCCTTTCTTCTCCTTCTTCTGAATATACATTAGCTCATCTGCTTGCGAGATCAACTCATTTATGCTGTGGGGAGTCTCAGGGTCGAAACGCGAGACACCCACGCTGAGGGTCAGATGATAGGGATGCTCACCCTTCTGGTTGTGTCTCTCCAGCCTGGTCCGGATACGCCTCGTAAAGATTTCTGCGCTTTCGATGGAGGCATCCGGTGCCAGGACAACGAACTCGTCCCCTCCGATCCGGGCTGGGATATCCGCCTCTCGAAAGGTTTCTTTTAAGATGGCTGATACCTCCTTCAAAGCCGCGTCACCCTGGGTATGTCCAAATGAATCATTGATTGTCTTTAAATCGTCTACGTCACAAAAGAAAAGCGACACGCTTCT
>JBGOZL010000176.1:0-5372 GCA_041480185.1 Anaerolineae bacterium | reverse complement strand
CGCTCTCCTTTGACCAATGGTTACGGTGAATCTGAAGCGGCTGGCTTCTGGGGACCCGAACTCAAGATGGCGGGTCTTGAAGCCATTGTCATCACCGGACGGGCGGAGCAGCCTGTTTATCTCTGGATCCATGATGGACAGGCCGAGATTCGTCCAGCCGCCCACTTATGGGGGCACGAGCCTGCTACAGTTCAAGAGACGATCCGTGCTGAGTTGGGAGATGAGAAGATCCGCGTTCTGCAAATTGGCATTGCGGGTGAAAACCTGGTACGCTTTGCAGGAATTACCAATGATTTACGCCACTTCAACGGACGCAATGGGATGGGCGCTGTAATGGGTTCTAAAAACTTGCGCGCAATTGCTGTGCGTGGCAAACAGCGCTACCAGGTTCTTGCATACAACCCTGAGAACCTCATGGCATTGGGCAGCAAATTAGCAAAAGAAGTGCGCGAAAATCCCCTGAGTTGGGATTTGCAGCAGCGGGGGACGCCCGGTCTCGTCGAGCCGCTTAACGCGGGAGGAATGCTGCCAACTCGTAACTTCCGCCAGGGAGTTTTCGAGGGCGTGGACGATGTCAAATGGGAAGCCTACGAAAAGCAACTGCTCACTGCCCGTCGCAGTTGTTATGCCTGCGCCATTCGCTGCAAACGTGAGGTGGCCATAGACGGGCAAGTATCCGCATATGGCGGACCGGAATATGAAACCATCGGTGCATTTGGTCCAAATTGCGGCATCAATGACCTGCATGCCATAGCCAAGGCCAATGAGCTATGCAACACATACTTGCTCGATACCATTTCCACAGGCTCTACCATCGCCTTTGCAATGGAATGTTTTGAACATGGTTTGATTGGCCTGGATGATACAGATGGCATTGAACTGCGTTTTGGTAATACCGAAGCAATGTTAATCATGATCGAACGCATTGCCCGCCGTCAGGGTTTTGGTAATTTGCTTGCTGAAGGAAGCAAGCGTGCTGCGGAACAAATAGGGGGGGAAGCGCATTTCTTTGCCATGCAAGTTAAAGGGCAGGAATTTGCTATGCACGAGCCGCGGGGCAAATATAACGTTGGAATGGGCTATGCCATCTCTGAGATCGGCGCGGACCACCTGGTTGTGACACATGATACAACAATTGCCAACGCAGAATCACTTGCTTTCAAGAATGCCCAGGCGCTTGGAATTCGTCATGCGCTACCAGCACGCAGCTTTACCGATGAAAAGATGGAACAGTTCTTTATTTTGGAACAATGGAACAGCCTGGAAAAGGTGATCGGCTATTGTTTCTTTGGCCCGGCGCCGCGTTCCTTTATCCATCCCATTGATGTGCTTGCCACGATCAACGAGGCCACCGGTTGGAATTTAACGATGGAAAAAGCCCTGCAAATCGGTGAACGTGCCACCAATATGGCGCGGGTGTTCAATGCACGGGAAGGGTTCTCCCGCAAAGACGACTGCCTGCCAGAGCGGTTATTCCAGCCGTTGGAAAACGGACCCCTCGCCGGTCAATCCATGCAACATGCTGAGTTCGAACGGGCGCTCACCGTGCTATATGGTCTGAAAGGGTGGGACCCTGAGACGGCCATTCCCGGTCGCAAGCGGTTGGAGGAACTTTCTCTTGGCTGGGCAGCGGATTTATTGGAACGTTCTAATTCATCCTCTTGAAATATGAAACTTCTTCTTGGCGGATATCTCTCATTCTTTTCTTCCAAACGGCAGGATAAAATCGAAGTTCCTCTTGAAGAACCTCGTCGCTTGAGCGAGGTTCTTTCGAAGCTGGGCGTTCCCGTTTCTGAAGTGTATCTCACGGTGTTAAATGGGGAGCTTGTGACCCTGGATGAAACCGTGGTCAGCGATTCAGATGAAGTCAGGTTGTACCCCCCAATAGACGGTGGATGATAAATTTCTACCAGGGAACGAGAACGATCCTTCCCGTCACTTGTCCTGTTGCAAGCTGGGTAAGTGCCGCATTGACCTGGTCCAACGGAAAGCTCCCTGCGATGAGCGGACGCAGCTGTTGCCTGGCGACCAATTGGACAACCTCAGCCAACTCCTGGCGGGTATTGCCGCGTGCCCCCATTAAGCGGATCTCCATGCTCTGTACGAACCGCTGATCGAGGTTGAGCGTCTTGCCGATGTCGATATAGGCAACCATGACCACCGCTCCGCCTGGCTTGGCGCACTTGAGAGCCGGCTCGATGACCTCAGCATGAGGTCGGAAAATCACGACCGCGTCCACACCCTTACCCCCGGTGAGGTTGCGTACCTCTTGAACAAAGTCCCCCGTGCCAGAGTTCACAGTGTACTGGGCACCATTCTCTTTGGCCATATCCAGTTTAGATTGCAACGAATCGACCGCGATGACCTCGCCCCCACAGGCTCGCCCGCACTGGACAGCATGCAGGCCCAACCCCCCAAGGCCCACTACCATGAGAGTCTGCGCAGGCTTGAGATTTGCCTGGGTGCGCACGGCATGCCAACTCGTCGCCACAGCGTCGCCAAGAATAGCCGCTTCTTCAAAAGAAACGGCGTCGGGAAAGGGTACCAGGTTGGCTTCGGGGACCACCACATATTCGGCGAAACCACCATCCCGATCGAAACCGAAGAAACCGCGTCGATTGGCGCACAGGTTCTCATGACCGGTGAGACAGGGCTCACACTGACCACAGTTCATATACATGTAGACCACTGCCCGCTCACCCACCCGGCGCTGGCGCACCTCTGACCCGACGGCCGCTACCTCGCCTGCAAACTCGTGGCCGAGAACAATTGGCAGCTTAAGCCGCGGGTTCTTGCCGCGGAAAAGCTTGAGATCAGTACCACACACCCCGGCCGCACGCACGCGGAGCAAGACCTCCGAACCTGCCGGATCAAGCAATGGTCGATCTTCCAAGACGATTGCCTGCTCGAACTCGCGCAATACCATTGATCTCATGATTGCCTCCTCTACCAGTATTGTGGTACGCCGCAGGAAATGAGTTCCTCACACGGATATTTGGTAAGGACCTCATGGCCATTGGCGGTGACCAACACTTCTTCCTCGATGCGACATCCCTGACGTCCATCCGGCGTCTGGGCATAGGTCTCCAGGGCGAATACCATTCCTTCCTGTATGGGGAACGGGTTGGACAGCGACTCAATGCGGTTGATCCCCGGCTTCTCGTGGATCGAAAGTCCGATGCCATGCCCTGTCGCCAATCCCCTGGCCTCCAGTTCGCTGCTTAAACCCCAGGCCTCATAGGTAGGGTAGCGTGAAGCGATGTCAGCTGACGTGATGCCAGGCCGTACCACGCTCATAGCGTCGTAAAGCCATTTATAAGTTTGACGGTAGGCTGCCTTCTGCTCGGCCGTCGGGCGACCACAGATGAAGGTGCGGTAGTAGCAAGTCCGATAACCATTATAGGCGTGCATCAAATCGAAATAGACCAGGTCCCCCGGGCGGATGATTCGATCCGAGAGAACATGGGGATGAGGATTGCTGCGGGGACCGGAGACGACGTTGACACACTCAACGTCCTCAGATCCCAGGCGATAGAGCGTTTCATTCGCCACCGCCACCAGTTCATTTTCTTTCACGCCGGGCTTGATGGCTCGCACGATGGTGTCATAGGCCGCATCAGCCATTGCCGCAGCGATTTTTAGAAGTTGGATCTCATCCTGGCTTTTAATCAGCCTGGCATCCAGCATAGGTGAGCGAGCATCCACCACATCCAGTCCTTCGCGGTGCAGCGCATCCAGGAAAACGACGTCCGCGACATCCACGCCGAGTGGTTCCTGCTCCAGCCCATACTCCCGGAGTATCTCCTTGATGGTTCGTGCCAGGTTGCCGGCTATCTCTGCCCCCTTGGGTCCATCGGCGCGGGTCCAGGTCGGCAGTGCATAGCGGACCCGGTCGGCAATCCAGGGAGAGTAAAGTTTGTGAGCAAGGGCTGCAGTTCCCATCTCAAAGAGGATGGGGTCCTGCATTCGAGGCAAGAGAACATATCGGTTCATCTTGTCTCTGGCCCACTCTCCGATATGAACACCAGTAAGGTAACGAATATTGTAGAATTCGAAGCATAGAAAAGCGCCGATCATGTTCTTGTCCAATTGCTCTCTGGCGCGCGCTAATCGATATTTACGCAATCTATCGTAATCGACTCTGGTTTCCCAATCGACAGCCATCGTACCCCAAGCCATAGTCTGCACCTCCTTCCACGAAAGTCCCTGACAATCGATACATAATCCAAATGAAAATGGAATTATGTTCCATATAACTACTTACTTTCTTAGAATATTATACTATGGAAATAGACTGACGTCTCGTTATTTTTTTTGTATTTCCACTGAACCACAGTCGTTTTCCTCCCGTCAATAGCGTATTAGCCCATTGATAGGCCAAAATAGCCCAGTTTCCAAGGGAAAATCCGGAGGATCTGCGAATTGGCAAGTTGCCTCCCATGCAAATTTTGTTTTTTTGGTATTGACAATGAATCTGACACGTGCTATTATACAATAAATTTGGAACACTAGTTCATTTTTTTATATGTTGAAATGGCATTTATCAGAATGATGTTCGGTTTATTGTTCCATAATATTTCTTAGCGCAGTTCTTGGCGCTCAGTTCAGGAGGAATCAAAATTGGATGAATTAATCGAAAGCACCACAGAAGTTAAAGGGGTAAAAAGGGCACTCAATGTATTGTCGTGTTTTACTCTGGAAGTCCCTGAGTTGAGTTTAATCGAAATCTGTGCCCAGACAAAACTCCCGAAGGCAACCGTTCATCGATTACTATCCATACTGGCGCAAACGAAGTTTGTCGTCCAGGACCCTGCAACCAGCAAGTACCGACTAGGTTACAAGCTAATGATGATGGGCACCATTGCGAGGAGTCAAATAAACTACCTGAGCAAGGCAGAGCCGATCTTCCGGGAACTGGTTCAAGATATCGACGAAACGGTAGCAGTAGCGAGCCTCGATGGAGACCATCACGTGTGCACCCTGGTGGTGGAACCGGAGAGGCCGGTGCGGGTGACGACGACAGTAGGTGTGCGCCGCCCATGCTATTTTGGCTCCGCTGGCCTGGTGTTGCTGGCATATCAGTCCAACACCTTCCTCGACGAGACCCTGCCCTCCGACAAATTGGATGCTTTCACCGTTTGGTCAATCACAGACCCGGCCGAGTACCGACGGCGCTTACTCAGCGTCCGCGACCTTGGGTACGGCATCGAGAAAGGCGAGGCCTTCCCCGATGTGACAGCTCTGGCTGCCCCAATCTTCGATCACCAGGGGAGTTTGGTTGCCGCTGCCAGCATCGTAGCGCCGACTCATCGGGTACCTGATGATCGGATTTGGGTATTGCTGAAGAAGCTAATGGAAGCCACCAACCACAT
>JBGOZL010000175.1:0-5398 GCA_041480185.1 Anaerolineae bacterium | reverse complement strand
TCAGAGCCGTGCACGTCGGTAGCGAAAAAAAGTTTCATCGGGTTTCCTTTTCAACCGAACCTTGACTCGTGCATGTTAACTTTCAGACCTAGCCAACCGAAGCTTCCAACTATCCTGGAACCAGGTCCTTGAACTGAACATGGATGCGAGCCTCGGCCTCGGCAGGAATCAGGTCAGAGTCATCCTGTGCCAGTATCTCGTTCACGCGCACCATTGCGCGGGCATGTGTATCGAGGGAACCTTTTTTCTCCCAGGTTTCGCGCGCTTCCCGGTCAGCCAGCCGGGTGAGAAGGGCTTCGCTTTTCATCCGCCGGGCTGTGTGCGGACTCATCATGAACGACCCACCTGGTTTTATTTGGGCAATCACTTGGAGTGCAAGCTCCTCTTCGTTGAACGTGATCCCGTGCTTCAGTCGTTTGAGCATTTGGGCGATCTCGTCGTCTATCACAGCTTTAGCAAAATCGAATACCTTCAATGCGTCAAGCAGTCCGCCCATGTTGAGCATATCTGCACCTGCCAGCACGCCTGCCGCGGTGGACATGGCGGTCTCGTAACCAGATTGGGCATCATTGAGCTTGGAATTGGACAATCCAATATAGCCTCCGCACGGTACATTGTAGAAGCGCGCCATCTGCGCAAAGGCCATGTGCAGCATGCCGCACTCGATTCCACCGGAGGCATAGGCGCCAGAACGCATATCAGCGACAGTCGGCAAGGTGGCATAGATGGTGGGGGTGCCCTCACGCACCATTTGCATCAGCGCCGAGATGGCAAGGAATTCCGCGTTGCCCTGCACCAGGGTCCCCGCCATGGACATCGGCGAGGTCAGTCCGGCATTGGGTACGATGCTAGGGTAGACAGGCAACCCCTTTTCGCAGAAAAAGATGACCGCCTCGGTAGACAGCTGGTCCATGGTTAGAGGTGAAACAACTGGGCAATAGTGGTGGGTTACGAACGGTCGCTGGCGGTAGATTGCCTCGCTCCCGGCGAGCGAATAAAGCAACTGCATCACCGAGGCCGCGTCGTCCATGTCACGGGTGGTGCTGCGGATGGGTTTGAGGCAATGTTTAAGAGAAGGATAAAGCCGTGCCAGCGTGAATTGTCCGCGCGGCGCATCGTCTGCCAGCGTGGAGATCGAGAAGACATCATAAGCTGACAATTCCTGAATGAGGTGCGCTATCCGGGCGATATCATCGGAGCGTGCCCGTCTTGAGCGACCCGTAAGAGGGTCGATGACATCCGGCGCGGAGCTACCCGTTACAATGACCGGTCCATCCTGCGGGAGGGTGCGATCGTATTTGGGGTCGCGCCCATGGAAGGTAAAGGTCGACGGTAACATCGCCCGGTATTTCTCGACCACTCCAGAGGGGAATGTGACGATTTGCGTCCCGGCATCCGCCCGGCAACCGTGCTGTGTGAAGATCAAGCGTGCCTTTTCGTTCCGCACCAGCATGCCGACGTTTTCAAGGATTTCCAGGGAAGCGGAATGGGTCCGTTCAACCTGTTGCTGTGTGAGAAGTGTGGCGAAGTTGATCAAAGGACGCTCCTAAAGATCAGAAGGCAGGGGAGCAGCGGGATGCTCGACCGAGAGTTGATCCGCCAATGCCTGAATCTCACTAATCGCAAACATTTGTAACCCGGGGCGGGTCACCTTAAGGGATGCGGCAGCCGTGGCAAAGCGAGCCGATTTTTCCAAGTCCCATCCCTTCAGGTCCCCATATATAAAACCTGCAGAGAAAGTGGCTCCGGCTCCACAGCCGTCGACAGCAACGACGGAAGGGGCATGCACGCGCACAGCCTGCGTGCCATTTACAGCCAAGCAACCTTCCTGAGCCATGGTGATCAGGGCAGTTTGCACGCCAGTTTTCAACAATTTCCTGGCGACTTCCAGGGGGGGCACATCGCCTCGCTGGGCCGCGTCTGTCACGGCCTGGCAGATCGTGGCGCGACCGCCATAACGTTTCAATAAATCAGGGTCGGTATGACCATGTTCGAAATTCAAGAAGACCGGCACTTTCAAGCGGAGTGCTTCGTCCATCGCCCGCACAATGTGATCGCCATCATACCAGTCCACGTATAACATGCGGGATCCATCCAGCAAGGAAAGGTCAGCAGCATCGAGGGTATTCAAAACCTGCGGTGCTCTCTCCCAAAAATACGTGCGTGCACCCGTCTCGTCCGAAACGTCCACCTCCCAGGGTGTGCGGATGTCCTTGGAATGACGTACTTCCCCCTGCACTCCCCAGGCTTTCAGTTGCTCCGCAAGAATGTGACCGCGAGGATCATCCCCAACAGCGGTGCCAATCATTGCCGTAGGAACTTCCCACTGGCGCAGCAGACAGGCGATGATGGCGGCATCGTCAAATACGAACTCGCTTACCTCTTTGACGAGGGCACCTGTGTTGTGTTCGGGCAATTGCTCGACCACCATGATGGCAACCGGGGTGAGCATTCCAAAACCGACGTAAACGGGACTGATATCTTTCATATTCCCAGAGTGCTTTTCATCTCCTGCAAATACCAGCGCAGGAAGCGATCCAGGTTGTATTCCTTGTAGGTGGAGAGCGGACCGGGGGTAAAAGCGCGAGAGTTCACGCCGCGCTGCTGGTTTACACAAATCTCCCAATCCTGCTCGGCTGTCATCAGCCAGAATGGAAGCATTTTATCGAGATCGTAGTCCCGGCCTTCCTCAGCCTTGCCATCCACAAGCCAGATCATGCGGATGGCGGTGTGGGTCAAGCCATTGGGGGTTAGGCGAACAGCAACAGAGTGGTCGCAGCTGGCATGTATCCAGAAGTTGGGCAGGGTGCGAACGCGCAGTGTTCCGACATCGGGATCGGTGTAATCACCCATGAGTGGAGCCACCTGCTTGCCGTCGAGCGTCTCGCTGACGAAACCTTCAACCAGCGGAGTGCGGTTGGCTGCGTACCAGATGCCATGATCTGGGTCCGGAAACTCAGTCATACCGGTCTCCTCGCGAATGGACATTCCCTGCGCTGCCAGTTTAGCATCCATGCGGGTTGTAACCGTCTTCAGCCTTTCAGCAACACGAGGAATGGTGTCGTCGGCATTATAGCGATCGAAATTGGCCTTGATGTACTGGGGGTGGCTCACGGCACAATGATAGCATTCCCGGTTGTTTTCCCAGACCAGCTTCCAGTTGGATGCGACGTCAAAGTCCATGACCTTGGCAACCCTGGCGCGCGCCAAACCTTGCGGTTTGGCAACAGGGGCTATTGTGGCGTAGACAGGGTCGAAATCAACCGGCTCCTGCGCCGGGCTGATGAATATCATTCCTTCCACCTCGCGGGCGTGGGCGCGATGCAGGCCAAGCTGGGATTTGTCCAGTCCTTCCTGCATGCCGTATTGAAGAAGAAGCCGTCCGCTGCGGTCGTAAGTCCACTGGTGATAGGGGCAAATGAAACGCTTGACGTTGCCCTCGGCCTCCTCGCAGATGATTGAACCGCGGTGGCGGCAGACGTTATAAAGGGCATTCACCTGTCCGTCATCACCGCGGACAACGATCACGGAATCCCCTTCCACATCGTACAGAAAGTAGTCACCCGGATTGGGAATTTGGCAAGAATGACCGGCAAAGAGCCACCCCTGGCGCCATATGTATTCCATCTCGGCACGGTAAAGCAATTCGTCATGGTAGAACTGGCGTGGCAAGCCGTGACCGGGTTGGCGTGAATCCAGTAAATTTTTTAACGCCAAAATTTCTGAAGAGTTTAAAGGTAACATATGTGAAGCCCTTTCCAACAATAAAAAGTGGTGAGGAAATCAATTATACGCGCAGGCGTTCTCCCTTGGGATCAAACAGGACTGTGGCAGTCACCTCTCCCTGGCGACGTCCTTCGATCAAATTAAGTTCGAAGCGATTACCTGCCTTGGCTAATTCTGTCGGAAGATACGCATACAAAATATTCTTTTTTATAGTATATCCAAATCCGCCGCTGCGTACACGTGAAATAACCTCGCCATCGTGATAGATCGCTTCGCCGCCATAGATTTGAGTGTATTCGCTGCCATCCAGAACCAGCGTGCAAAGTTTGCGGGTTAAGCCTTTCTGTTTTTGCCTGACGAGTGCATCCTTTCCGATGAAATCACCTTTATCAAGGTGAACACAAAATCCGAGCCCGCCTTCGTAGGGCGTCTCCAACATGGTGACATCGGCGGTGTAATAGCGATACCCTTTTTCGAGTCGCAATGAATCGAGGACTTTATAGCCGCCGACCTCGATCCCAAATTCCTGACCTGCCTTAAGGAGCGCATCCCAAACCAACATGGCGCGGTTGGCGGGGGTGTATAGTTCCCAGCCAAGCTCGCCAACATAACTGACCCGTTGTGCTAAAACTGTAACTCCATTTATGTCTATGGGACGGGTATTCAGATAGGGATGAGTTTCATTCGAAATATCGCTCGATGTGATTTTCCTCAGCACATCCCGTGATTTCGGACCCCACATCGCCAGGCAGGCCCATTCGGTGGTGATGTCGCGAATTACAACTGCGCCATCTTTTTCGTCCACGTGCATCTGGATCCAACCGAAATCATTGGCGATGAAGGCTGAACCGGTAATGACCCAGAAGCGGTCTTCACCGAGGCGCGTAATCGTCAGGTCAGCTTCAACCCCGCCGTTCGTGTTGAGGAATTGTGTGTAAACCGCGCTGCCAACCGGTTTATCTATGTCGCTGTCTGCAAGGCGCTGGAGGAGGTTCAAAGCGTCGGGTCCGCTGACTTCGATCTTGCCGAAGGAGGTCAAGTCAAAGAGTGTTACGCGTTCGCGGGTGGCCTGATGTTCCTGACCAACCCGGTCAAAATAAGGAGGACGCATCCAACCCCACTCACGCTGATCCGCTCCCGCACGACGCCAGGGCTTTCCCGGTTCAAAGTAGTTGACACGTTCCCATCCAAATTTCTCACCAAAGACCGCACCCATTTCCTGTAGACGATAATGCACCGGGCTGACACGATGCGGGCGCGCCCATTCATTCTCGTCGTTGGGAAAACGCAGGCGATAATAGTATTTGACTCCTTCACGAGTGCGTTCGGCAGCGTATTCAGGATTGGAATAATAATTGCCAAAACGAGTGGGACGATAGGCATACACATCGAGTGGAGATTCACCTCCAATTATCCACTCTGCCATCAGTTTTCCAATTCCACCAGCGCCACCATAGCCATTAAGGGACATGCCTGCCGCGATCCACATGCCGTGCGGACCGGCCATCGGTCCGAGCATGGGCTGGGAATCGGGGGTATATGCCCCTGGATGGCACACAAGCGTGATGATACCGGCTTGGTCAATGAACGGAATACGGCGGATGGCTCCTTCAAGCAGTTGCTCAAAGCGGTCGAAATCCGCTGGAAGCGTGGTCCCGCCGTGCTCCCAGGG
>JBGOZL010000174.1:0-5408 GCA_041480185.1 Anaerolineae bacterium | reverse complement strand
TCGATGGCAGCAATACAGGCGGCCGTATCCGGAACAGTGACCGCTGAGGAGAAAAGGAACGGGCGACCGCGGAGGCGCAGCCATTCCACGATGACAGGCGACCCGGCAACCACGCCTCCAACGACGCCAAACGCCTTTGACATCGTCCCGATCTCCACATCCACTTTACCATGTAAGCCATAGTGGTCCACGATCCCCCTTCCACCCTTACCAAGAACACCTTCTCCGTGGGCATCGTCAACCATTAACAGGAGGCCGTATTTTTTAGCCACTTGGTAGATCTTATCAAGGGGAGCCACGTCTCCATCCATGCTGAAGACGCCGTCGGTGATGATCATGGCACGCCGGAATTGCGACATGTTTTCTCTAATTACCGTTTCCAAGCTTGCCACATCGCAATGATCGTAAGGGATGATTTTACCACCGGAGAGACGGCACCCGTCAATGATGCTGGCGTGGTTCAGCCTGTCAGAGAAGATGACGTCCTCCTTGCCGACCAGCGTTGGGATGGTCGCCAGGTTGGCCGTGAAGCCACTTTGAAAGGTAATGGCAGCTTCAACCCCCTTAAATGCCGCCAAGCGTTTCTCCAGTTCGAGGTGGAGGGTCATGGTGCCTGCAATCGTGCGCACAGCCGCCGGTCCAACTCCCATCTCGTCCAAGGCCTTTTTCGCCGCGGCGACCAATTTCGGATGGTTGGCCAGGCCCAGGTAGTTGTTCGAGCAGAAGTTGAGCACCTTTTTGCCGTCAACCACCAGCCAGGCACCCTGCGGCGAGCCAATGGTTCGGATGCGGTTGTAGAGGCCCAGTGCTTTCAAGCTTTCAAGCTCGTGCGTGATCCAGTCAGTTTTTAACATATGTTTCTCCTATAGGAATTGACAAGAGTATTATAGCCAAATGAACACTAGCCCAAATCCAGATAACCTGTCCGGCCCCCACACCCAGCTTCTCAACCTTTTTATCTGCCAGGATTCCTACATCAAAATCCAAGTGTTGATTCGTTTTCATTCGTTTCCGCCCATATCCGCCAGCAAACCCATTTCCGCAAGTGCGGCTAGCACTTTGGCTTGAGCCCCCTGCTTGATTACAATCGATACTGGACCGAGCGTCTCACCTAAAAAGCGTCCTGCTTTCGTTCTCCGCAAATCTTCCAAGACCTCGGGCTGGCTGACTTTTAAAATGGTATGAAACTCTACCCTGGCTTCAATTCCATTGAGTTCCCAACGATTAAGTGCTTTAATGAATGCAGGTGGGATCTCCGCAGCAGCATTCCTGGCGAGCAGATTTAGCAATTGCCTGACCTTTAGTCCCTGTTCTACCGCTTTTTTCAAGGAAGTGGTCGAGACTCGATAATGGTATTCATCTTCTTTTTCTTCGTCCCATTCGCAAAAACGAGCAATCTGGTACCTGGCAAGGCGAGGCGATAGCCTCGGAACAATGATATTACCCTGCGAGGAAACGTGAAGTCTGGCTGTTTCGGCAAAAGGCATGGGAGATTTATCATGTTTTACACGAAAGGCACTTATGACATCGCTGTCTGCTGAAATTGACAAATCCACTTGTCCCAACCAAAACAATGGTCCCGTAATCGCATAGCGGACGAGGGCGCCATCTACCTCATTCCAGTTAGCGAATCCACGGAGGAAGGTGCCATCAGATTCACGTTTAATGAACCAGGAATCGTAATCTCCAGCCGGGCGCTGAAAATCCGGATCTTTATCCTTGATGGAATGGAGAAAGGCCGGGAGACTCCACCACTTGTTTTCAGGAATAGTTTTAAGTAAAGTTAGCAGGTATTTACGGGTAACCAGGGGCTGGTTGCTCCAATCACCTTCGCAGACAAGGCCGGGAACCTGGCGCAGCTCATTGAAGGTTACACTTTCCAGCCAGGCCGCGAACAACATTTCAAGCGCATTTTTGCGTGAGGCTTCCAGAAAACGACGCACCGCTTCTATAACCGGGGCTCCACCACCAACCTTTTCCTTATAGGAGGACGGGCGAATAATTTTCGCAGTGGAAAGGAAATCCAAAACAACATTAACCGGGATCCGAGTATTGGGGAGCGCCAGTCCCATCCTCAAAGCCGCAAGCAGAGTTGTCGCGTCGTCGAGGAGACGGTCCGAGGTTGCAAGGGGGCGTGCGCGTTCCTTCGGTGAGGCTGGACGACCCAATGGTACAGTTGATCCCATAGATGCTGCAGAGTTGATAGAGTTAGTGTTCTGGTCTATATATTCTCCAGAGGTATATACAGCAGGGACAAGAGAATATTCTCCATGGCTTAATAAATGAATGAAATCATTGGGGATGTAAGCAAATTCCTGAGCGCCAGCAGGGTTATCAAAAAAGGCTTTTGCCATCAAAGCCCTGTAGAAAAGTACTTCCGCAGGAGAGGTTGGGTTGAGGTAGATTTGCTCCCGGTCACGCCGGCCAGGACCTGCCTCGCGAATTTCACCAAAACGACGAGTAAAAGCCACCCAGGGAAGTTTGCCTTCTGCATTTATAAGGGAATCGAAAGCTGACCGAGCATCAGCGGGAAGTGAGTCAAGCATATCCATAAAAAGAGTTTGGTCAAGCATAGCGCTAGTAAGTTCATCCAATACTTTATCAATATCAGACGCAGCTAACTCTATCCCCCATAAACGAGCGACGATACGCAGAAAACCAATGTCGCGACCTTGGAAACTCTGAACGAGGTTTGGCATATGAAATTAAGAAAACAAGTACCAATTGTGATGCTATTGTACCCGCTTCCAATAACAGGCTATATAGGTTTATCCCCACCGTGCGATTTGAATTGCATCCGGAACAACCTCTATGGATAGGCTGTGAATATCCGTATTGAAGCCGGAAAAGATCTCCCCGTCAGCATGGATATATAGTGCGCGATTTGAAGTGATCTTCATCCTGCGGCACGTCTCCATCCGAAACTGTTTGACACGGCCATGTGTACCTTTCCTCACTTCAGGTACCAGCCGCAACATCATCAAGCGCGAAAGTTTTCGAATTGTTGCATAATCGAGCAAACCATCGTCATTACGGGGTTGTGTAGCTACAAGGATGCCGCCACCTTCACGCGATCCATTACACAAAGTCAACAAGAGGGCAGGTAAGTCCCAAACAAGGCACTGTGATTCCCCAAGATAATTTGAAATATATAACCCGATTAAATACTGAATATAAGCCACTTATCGATACCTGGTGGAAAACCAGGGTTGGTCCTTCATTTCGTGCATTAGTTAGATAAACTGGGAGAAAGTCAGACGTCGCCGTTGTGAGCCACCAGGAATTGCCCCCGGCTGTTCTTTTTAGCTCTAAAAAGCGCTTCATCAGCGGCACGGATCAATCCTGGAGCTGTATCCGCATGCACTGGATAGAGGGCAACCCCGCCAGAAACGCCAATATTTGTTGTCTTTCCATCCGGAAGATGGATGGGATTATTCCGCAGACCGTTCTGAATTTTCTGGATCACCACCTGCGCTTGGGTTAGATTAGTCTCAGTAAGTACCAAAGTCCATTCATCACCGCCATAACGAGCCAGAAAGTCTGTTGAGCGTAGGGATTTTTCCATCGAAGTGGCAACCTGCTGTAAAACCTCGTCACCAACCTTGTGACCATAGGTATCATTGATTATCTTAAAACCATCCAAGTCCATCATAACAGCGCAAAATGGATTCCCGGAAGAGACAGACTGAGCGATTGCCTTATCAAGGCGTTCATCCAAAGCACGGCGGTTGGGGAGTTCAGTCAAAGCATCGCTGAGGGCTTGGTGACTAACTGCAGAATGCAAACGCGCATTTATGATCGCGATGGCGGCCTGGTCGGCAAGGAGGGTCAGCAGGCGGATTTCTGACTGGTTGAATTCCCCTGGGGTAGTGCGGGCGAGGTTCATCACTCCAATAACACGACTCCCCATCATCAACGGGAGACCGATGATTGAACCGCACCAAGTTTTTGGCATCCCTTTATAAATGGGATGATTCGTCATATCCTCGATAATAATAATTTTTTTCTCGCGAGCCACCGTACCGGTTAACCCATTAGGGCGCGGCTCAGAGATTTGAATATTCTCTTCACCATCATTTTTCAATGATGCGCCGAATATTAATTTATCTTCCTGGAACAAGTAAATATGAGCATCCTGGGCGTCTTTGACAAGTTGCATGGCTTCTCTAACTACACCATCCAGCACGGCCTGGAGATCCAAGCTGGAGGTCAGGTTTAGGGTAATACGCTTGAGAGCATCCAGCTCTGCTGCCTGTCGCTGTATTAATAGCAATAAATTCCCATTTTCCGCAAGCACATCCACGAGGTGCCTGGATATTGACCCATCCTGGAGCATCTTTTCATCCATAATCGTCATTAAAAGGTTCAATAGCTCGAGCAATCGTTCCTGTGCATCGATAGGAATATTATTTAATTCCAAACGTTGACGCGCTTCGCGTAATACCCCGGTGTGCGATTTCATCCGTTTCCAACCCGATCGCTCACAATAATTTCCATTATAGATATCCCCCACCATTATACATTTTTCTTGTCATAGCGCAATAATCAGATTCAATAGACATATCCTTTTTAGGCATTTATCACAAAAAATGGAATAGGTATTTCTGGTCTTTTATTATGTCGCAAATCGAATTCCACATCTCCAAACTATACTAATAATCAAACGCACACTCAATTAGCCATTCAATATTAATGATGCAGTCCAAGCAGGACGAAGAAAATCATAAATGAAAGAATGCAGATACCAAAAAACAGAAAACCTAATAATTAAATCCTGATCAAGGAATTAATCTTAACTACCCGCACCTACATAGATAAAGTTATATAAATTAGGAATAAGTTATATGGATGAATTGACATTTTCAATTAAATTCTGTACACTATACTCAGGAATCAATCAATAGAATTTATTCAGGAGGAACTATGGCTGCTCAATTCCAGTTCGTTATGCACTCTGGCCCAAACACTGGAAAAATCTATCCGCTCGAAGCGCCTGAAATCATAATCGGACGTGACGCGAGCAATGTCATCGCCATCAACGATGCTGAGGTGTCGCGTAAACATGCCAAATTGATCCTGCAGAACTCTGTTTATGTGATACAGGACCTGGGTTCGACCAATGGTACTTTCATTAATGGACAACGCATCACCACTTCACAAGAGCTTAAACCGGGCGATACAGTCACCCTGGGTGAAAACATCGTATTAATGTACGAGACTGCGTTCGACCCGAACGCAACGGTTGTCTCTTCGGCTCCAATCCCAAAGACGGTTGCCGCCATCCCTAAACCGGTTTTAACTCCCGCTCCCGCTCCGGCACCTGTCTCGGCTCCAGTTTCACCTCCTTCCACCGCACCGGTTGAGGTTTTTACAAGTCAAGTACCGGCTGGACTGGTCTCCAAGGCAGT
>JBGOZL010000173.1:0-5417 GCA_041480185.1 Anaerolineae bacterium | reverse complement strand
TTAATAGTCCAGTCAGGGCGGCAAGTGCGATCCGTCCGACTGTCTGGCGCAGGTTCTTGGCACGGTGCACGTCGTATAATTCCACCAGGAATACCATCCAAATGAATGGCAGGAAGTAGAACCAAAGCTCAACCCGCTGTTTTAGAAAATCAAGAGAAAATTTCAGCCAATCATACTTTTGTCCCCAGAAATATAAACCGCCAAAAAGAGCCACTACCGAGACGAAAAGATCACCAATAAATAAAATGGTCCTTTGCTCGCGTGAACTGACTCGCCAGTTATTCGGTCTGGGATGTGAAACTATTTGCATTAATTCTTCTCCAGGACGGCGTTGGTGAATACTCCACTAATCATACTCCATAAAAAGCCTGCTCCCCAGGATACGTGCATGAAGGAAATGGCAAGTGGCATACCAAAAAACAAGGAAAAACTCTTGTGTTTTAAGGCGGTCTGAAATCCCACGACAAATAATGTGAGGATGTAAACAATCATTTCTACGGCAAGCAGGACCCTGAACAGGGACAGAAAATAACCTGCGATAACCAACCCCAAAAGGCTAAGGACAAACAGCGGTGGGAGAGCCTGCCGCAAACGAAGAGTGCTGGGATACCGACGTAACATGCGCCACTTCCAGTATCCATAGCGGAAATATTGTTTTGCCAGCCCCGATAAGGTTCCCCTGGAAATGTAAATCGAACGAATGGAGGGGTCAAGCCAGACAATGCCACCCGATTTACGGATGCGGGCGTTGAATTCGTAATCCTCGTTGGTGAGTAGTGTCTCGTCGAAAAAGCCGACCAGCGCCAGCAATTCACGTTTGAAGGCTCCGAACGGAACCGTATCCACTGATGCGGATTTCTCAGCGTGACGATACAGCGCATCCCCGACAGCCAATGGATGGGCAGCTGCAAAAGCGATGGATTGTGCCACCCAAGTTTCCGTCCTGGGACGGATTTCCCATATCCCACCTACGTTTTGTCCAAGGCCTTCTTCAAGGTCAGCAACACACCGCTCGATATAATTGGGATAGGGTATCGAATGTGCGTCCAGGCGGATGATAAATTTACCCCGGGTTTCTTTCAACGCACGGTTCAACCCGGCGGAAATGTGACGCTTGGTGTTATCAACGACTGCAATATGCAGGTCTGCGTGAGAATTGGCAAAATCTGCAATCTGCGCCCGGGTCCCGTCAGTGGACATGCCATCGGCGATTATCAATTCAAGGTTGTTGCGCGGAAAAGTTTGCGCGTAGATCGCCTCGAGCAGTTTGCTTATAGTAGTTTGCTCGTTAAAGCAGGGGATAATAATCGAGACTGAAGGCATGATAGTTGTTGACGCAGCAAAAATCGTTTCTACCTGGTTCTTTTCGAGACAGTTGTTCCTGGCTCGAGTGTTTTCAATGGTAAATAAACGATAAAGATGCTTCCCTTACCCAACTCACTGCGGACGATTATTTTACCACCATGCGCCTCCAGAATCTCCTTGACGATAGCAAGCCCCAATCCAACCCCGTGTTTCACACCACCAGAGCGAGAAGGATCTGCCTGATAAAACCGGGTGAAAATATAAGGCAAAGACTCGGATGAAATCCCCGCACCGGTATCTGCGACTTCCACCTGAATTCCTGATCCAGATTGCATAGCCCGGATTGCTATATTGCCTCCGGAGGGTGTGAATTTTAAGGCATTATCAACCAGATTCATGAAAACCTGGGAGAGGCGGTCGCCATCGCCAGAAATCGTTGGTAGGTCGCTGGCTTCCACCCGAATTTCTATGTTGCCCGAACGGGCCTGTGGAGCCAACTTTTCAGCGATATTATAGAGAAGCGCTGACAAATCCACAGGTGAGTGCTGGAGTTCGAGCGTACCTGAATCAAGGCGGGCGAGGTCGAGAAGGTCGAGGACCATGCGATTCATTCGCCCGGATTCATCGTAAATCACCTGCGCCGCCTGCTTTTGTGCCTTAGGGGTACTTATCATTCCATCAAGAAGCGCCTGGGCGAATCCCTGGATGGAGGTGAGAGGCGTTTTCAATTCATGGCTGACATTAGCAACGAAATCACGTTGAGACTCCTGGCTGGTCTGTACTCGTGTGTTCATTTGATTGAATGCCCGCATCAATTCCTGGACCTCATGCGGACCATGAGGCGAAATGATTTTTATTTCAGCGGAGGGCATTTGCTTTGAAGCGATCACCACTCGCTGTAACGGGTCACCAATCCAACGCGCCAACCAGAATGCGATCAAAAGGGAGATGACAAGTCCGGCTCCACCCGCCCCCAGAACCGGGAGCATCAATTCATCGGTCAAAATCGCCAGTAACGGTACAGGCGGGCGCGGGACAGCCAAAAGAAGCCAACGACCATCGCTTAAGTGACGTAAAACATAAAGCCAGTAATTTCCATTATGGTCCAACAGGATGGAATATGGACGCAGACGGGGGAAGCGAGGCAAATCAAGAGCTGGTTGCAGAGCCGATTCTGAATCGTTGACCAATTGACGATTTACACTGTAGACGGCAACGCGGGTGGAATAAATACTGTCGACCTGTTCGATTCGCACCTGCAGGTCAGGCAGAGCAAGATCAATCCATTCTGCTTCATTCTTTCGCAAGAATACAGCAACGACTGTCAACCTTGCGTTGGCCTGGCGGTATGTAGATGGGTTTTGAATAATGTAAATCAAAAGGACGACTGCCACCATTGACAGAGCGGCACCTGTAACTAGTGTATAACTCAACCACAGACGGGAGCGAAGAGATGAAAACATTAATTGATAAGTTTATATCCGATGCCAGTCACCGTACTAATGTTTATTGAACTCCCGGATAATTTCTTTCGCAGTTGTGCAATGTGAACATCCACTGTTCGGGTTTGACCATAGAAGTCGAAGCCCCAAGCCTGTTGGAGCAGTTGCTCACGAGTGAAGACTCGTCCGGGCTGCCCAGCCAGGATGAGAAGTAATTCAAATTCCTGGGTGCGTAAATCAAGGCTCCGTCCACCGATGCGGACCTCTCGTCTGATGGGATCAATCGACAGGTCATTGATGGAGATGGGTGCACCTGGTCGGTTAATGAGTTCTGTTCTGCGAAGGATGGCTCGGACGCGGGCTACAAGCTCGCGCGGATTGAAAGGTTTGGTTAGATAGTCATCTGCGCCCAACTCGAGACCCAGGATTTTATCCATATCTTCA
The DNA here is from genome assembly GCA_041480185.1 of Anaerolineae bacterium. Classification (GTDB taxonomy): domain Bacteria; phylum Chloroflexota; class Anaerolineae; order Anaerolineales; family Villigracilaceae; genus UBA877. The sequence continues at coordinate 2,226 of JBGOZL010000173.1, read as the reverse complement.
TCCCTGGCTGTCAAGAGGATGATCGCAACCAGATTATCAACTGCGCGCAAGCGCCGGCAGACTTCAAAACCATCCAGTTTGGGGATCATTACATCGAGGACAACCAGTGCCGGGTTTAAGCGTTTGACGGCTTCTAATGCGGCCTCGCCATCCAAAGCCTCTTCAACCCGATAATTTTCCCTTTCCAAGTACATCCGGGCAAGTTGGATAATCGATGGTTCATCGTCGACAAGTAGGATCAATTCGGAGGTCATTTCAGGATGGCAACAGCTTCTATTTCGACGGCTCCCCCTTTTGGCAAATCCGCCTGCACGGTGCTGCGGGCAGGTGGGTTTTCATTGAAGAATTCAGCGTAAACGGCGTTCATTTTAGTAAATTCAGCCATATCTTTCATGAATACGATGGTTTTGACAACACACTCCAACCCGGATCCAGCTTCTGCCAGTACGTGCCCGATATTTGTCAATGCCTGTCGGGTCTGCGCCTCGACACCGCCCTGGACAAGGTTGCCGGTGACCGGATCCAATCCAAGTTGACCTGATGTGAAGACTAAATTTCCGGTTTGTATGGCGACAGAGTACGGTCCGATGGGTTTTGGAGCTTTATCGCTGGTAATTACTTTTTTATCCATAATAAACCTCTTCTTTAATGAGTTGATTTGATTTTACTGCAAAAGACAAACAGAGGCACGGAAACCATCCGTGTCTCTGCAAGTGGAAGGACTATATGGATTAGGGGGTTGCGGGTGTCTGGTCAGACCGGTGGGCATCTCGAAACACTTTGAAAGCTTCCCGTAAAGCCATACCTGTGCTATTCATGGCAGTGCGGGTATCCTTAAGCACCTGGACGAGAGATTTGGCAGTCTCGACCGCCGCGGTACGATCGGTAACCTTGCCTTCCGTGTTGAAACCGATGTGTTTGGCAATTATGGCTGCACCGGGTAGATGGGTAGCCTTGGCAGCTGGGATGACGGAATTAAATGCATCCAGAGCAATCTGGACAGAAGAAGTATCCCAACCCTTCATATTTGCCCGATCAATTAGAATCTGTGCCCTGGCGATGAAATCATCTGCCAAGGAAAGTAAATATCCTTGGCGTTGGTAAACTGTTTGCGTATGAGCCCAGGTAAGTTCCAAGCGCAAATTGCCGGCAGGCAGAGTTGCAGGTGGAATGGTTTCGTCCGTTAAACCAGCCGCGAAGACCCCTGAGGCGGGGAGGGCGACCAGCCCGACGGCGAGGACTAAAATTGCCAGGACAAATTTCTTGAAGAATGAGAAAAGTTGTTTCATGGTTTTACTCTCCTTATTATTTTGGATTTGATGATTCCATTGTAGGCTGGTCAAGTAATCGGGGTATAACGTAGATGTAAAGAATTTGTAAAACGTAGTTTGACCTTTGCTTGACAATCTTCCTCTCTACGTGTAAAATCTCACCCGCTTTGTTGTAAGACCATTCCCAGGCCGAGATAGCTCAGTTGGTAGAGCACACGACTGAAAATTGTGGTGTCGCCAGTTCGATCCTGGCTCTCGGCACTCTCGGCCAGATGGTATGGCCACCAGCGGGCGTAGTACAGTGGTAGTACGTCTCCTTGCCAAGGAGAAGGTCGTGGGTTCGAATCCCATCGCCCGCTCTCTCGGATGGGGATTGCGGATTGTCAATCTGCAATCCTCAATTTATAATAGACCAAAGATCGGCGTCGTGGCCAAGCGGCAAGGCAAGGGTCTGCAAAACCCTCATCACGGGTTCAAATCCCGTCGACGCCTCAGAAATAACGAGTCCGCAAGGGCTCGTTTTCGTTTGGGATAGGTTGGGATTAATAAAAACGCAAACTCGTGCAAAAATACGGTCGAATGACCTATAATTATTTTATGAGCATAAAACTATCACCAGAAACCCGTTTAGCAAGGAAGCCCACAAGAAAAAAACAGGTGAAAGATGATTCCAGGCCAAAGCAGCAGGTTGAGAATCTTCAAGGACCCAGCGATATTTATCGCATACTAATTGAAAATTTGCATGAAGTGGTTTTCTCCATTGACCTACGAGAAACCTTCACATTCATTAACCCCGTAATTGAACAATTATCGGGTTATACAGTGGATCAAGTGGTCGGCAGGACATTTGAGACTTTTGTGTACCCGGATGATTTGCCTGGATTAAAATCCAGTTTAAAAAGCACTCTGTCTGGTCAACCAGCACCATACGAGTTTCGGGTTCTTGATAAAAATG
>JBGOZL010000172.1:0-5421 GCA_041480185.1 Anaerolineae bacterium | reverse complement strand
TATCGGTCCCGCGCAGCAACGCTCCCCCGCCGCATAATGCCACTCCGCGGTCGATGATATCGGAAACCAATTCAGGTGGCGTCTTCTCGAGCACACGCCGGCAGGTCTCAATGACCTGCTTAAGCGGTTCCTGAAGGGCTTCGACCACTTCCCCGGTCGTCAGGGTAACCGGGCGCGGCAGACCGCTGACCTGATCCTGTCCCTGGACTTCCAGGCTTTCTTCCTTGTCTTGCGGTATTGCGGCACCGATCTTGATCTTCAATTGTTCCGCAGTAGACGGGCCAATGATGACCCCATATTTTTTTCGGACATACGTGACGATGGCCTCGTCAAGCTGGGTGCCACCAGAACGCATCGTTTCTGCAGCAACAATGCCATACATCGAAATGACCGCAGCCTGGGTGACCCCGCCGCCCATGCAGATGACCATGTTCCCAGAGGGCGAGCCGATGGGCAGGTCCACACCCAGGGCAGCCGCCAAAGGCTGCTGGATGAGATAAGCATCCCGGCTGCCCGCCTGGAGGACTGCTTCGTGTACAGCGCGCGATTCCACACTGGTCACGCCATACGGAACAGTGATCATCACCCGCGGGCGGAAGACGCGCATAGGTCCACTAACGCGCCGGATCAGGTGATGGAGGAGGGCCTCTGTGATTTCATAGTCAGCCACCACACCGTTCTGGAGGGGATTGGCGACCTCGATGGATTCATCCGAGACGCGTCCCTGCATCCCTGCTGCTTCCATTCCCAGGGCAACGATCTTTTGTTCCTGGATAACGATGGCAACAATGGTCGGTTCATCCACCAAAATACCACCGCTGTCAGCAATCCGGGTTTGGATAGTGCCGAGGTCAATCCCCAGGTCTTTGGAAAAGGAGAACGCGTTAGGCATTAAATAATCTCGATCCAGTTCAATCAGAAATCCGAGGAGGTTTGGGCGGGGTGTGACGGTAACGCTTGACCGCATCCAGCCGCAAGTTGGACTTGCGCAGTGCGGCTTCCATTTTCAGGTAGGAATCTGTATCGGGAGGAACACCTTTCGCAAGGATTTCTTCTGCGCGCTTGCGGGCAGCCTCGGCGCGGGCAACGTCGATCTCTTCCACATTTTCAGCTGCATCAGCCAGGATAGTGACAATATCGGGTTGGACCTCGGCAACACCGCCAGCAACAGTAAAGATTTCCTCTTTTCCACCGGAACGTACTTTAATTATGCCAATTTTAAGGGTGGTCAACAAGGGGGCGTGATGAGGCAGAATGCCCATCTCGCCGTCCGTACCAGGGAGGACGACGATATCTGCATCGCCTGCGAAGACCATGCGGTCCTGGGAAACGATTTCACATCGAATGGGCATTTTTCATTTCTCCAGGAACACCTGTTCCCGGATCAGGCAAGACCTGAAATCGGAAGACCAAGACGCTCGACACTAAATTACGCGTCCTTTGCCAGTTGTTCAGCCTTCTCGCGCACATCTTCGATTGTACCAGCCATCATGAAAGCCTGTTCGGGCAGATCATCACACTTGCCGTCCAGAATTTCCCGGAAGCCGCGCACGGTCTCCTTGATGGGCACATACTTGCCGGAGGTGCCTGTAAACACTTCCGCCACGAAGAACGGCTGCGAGAAGAATCGTTCGATCTTGCGGGCACGCGAGACCACCTGCTTGTCGTCTTCGCTCAACTCGTCGATGCCGAGGATGGCAATGATATCCTGTAAATCCTTGTAGCGCTGGAGGATACGCTGGCACTCGCGGGCGGTGTTGTAATGATCCACACCGACGATATTCGGGTCGAGGATGCGGCTGGTGGATGCCAGAGGATCCACAGCGGGATAGATGCCTTTTTCTACAATCGAGCGTTCTAGGGCAATGGTTGCGTCCAAATGAGTAAAGGTTGCGACAGGCGCCGGGTCCGAATAATCATCTGCCGGTACGTAGACCGCCTGCATGGATGTGATAGACCCGTGGCGGGTGGAGGTAATGCGTTCCTGCAATTCCCCCATCTCGGTGGCCAGTGTAGGCTGGTAGCCCACTGCAGATGGCATACGACCCAGAAGCGCAGAAACTTCCGAACCCCACATGGTGAAGCGGAAGATGTTATCAATGAAGAGGAGCACATCCCGACCCTGGTCACGAAAATACTCGGCCATCGAAAGGGCTGTAAGAGCCACACGCAGGCGGACGCCCGGCGGTTCATTCATCTGGCCGAAGACCATGACAGTGTCCTTCATGACGCCTGACTCGAGCATTTCACGATAGAGCTGCGTTCCTTCGCGGCTGCGTTCGCCCACCCCGGCAAAAACCGAGTTTCCCTGGTGGACCGTGGCAACCGAGCGAATAAGCTCCTGGATGACGATGGTCTTACCCACACCGGCACCGCCAAAGATGCCGGTCTTGCCGCCCTTGGTGAAGGGAGCTATAAGATCAATGACCTTTATACCGGTTTCGAAAATCTCGGTGCGGGTGGATTGCTCAGCAAAGAGCGGAGCCGGGCGGTGAATGGGGTAGCACTCTTGGGCATCGACCGACCCTTTTTCATCCACCGGAAGACCCAGAACGTTGAAAATGCGGCCTAGGGTGCAACTCCCTACCGGTACCAGGATTGGGTCACCAGTCGCAATGGCTGGAAGCCCGCGCTGCAAACCATCGGTGGTATCCATCGAAACACATCGGACCTTGTCCTTGCCCAGGTGCTTTTCCACTTCCAACACCAATTTTCCACCCCTTTCGAGAGGGACTTCGAGCGCTTCATAAATTTCGGGAAGCTCACCCCGGGGGAACTCTACGTCGACTACACTTCCCTGAATCTGAATCACGCGGCCAGTTGCTTTCGCCATTTGCTTCCTCCGATAATTTAATCCTGCACCAACGCCTTGGCCAATGCTTCCGCACCACCGGCGATATCCAGGAGATCATTCGTGATAGTTTGCTGACGAGCCTTGTTATATTGAAGTTGCAACCCGTCCACCAGTTCAAGGGCGTTGTCAGTGGCATTACTCATGGCTACCATGCGGGCGGCATGTTCCGACGCCAGCGACTCCAGGATGGCCTGGTAAACCTGCAAAGCCGTGAAGCGCGGGATGATCTCGTCTAAAATTTCCCGCTCGGCCGGTTCGTAAATATAAGCAGCTGTCAGGTGTTTTTGTTCGAAGGATTCCACCCGCCCGGAGTCATCGCTCACTTCCAGAGGCAGCAATTTTTTAACGACCGTTTCCTGCCTGGCCATGTTAATGAAGTCGGTATAGACCAGGTGTACCTCATCAACATCCCCTTTGAGAAATTCATCCACCGCCATGCGACCAATGGCCGAGACATCTGCGAAAGACGGTGCGGCTGGCAGGCTGCTGAACTCGGCAATCACCTGTTTACGACGCCGGATCAACAAATCCCGTCCCTTACGGCCGACAGCGATGTAACGCACCGGGACTTCGGAAGCTCCGAAACGCTGTGTGACACAGCGGATGACATTGGTGTTATACGCACCTGCCAACCCCCGGTCACCACTTATTACCAGCACCAGCAAATTGCTGACCCGGGACCGGCGAGTCAATAGCGGATGCAGGTATTCCCGGCCCGGCTGCCTGGCGATATGGGTGAGCACCTGCCAGGCCTTGGAAGAGTAAGCACGCGTGGATGATTCCGCAGCCATAGCCTTGCGGACCTTACTGGCAGAGACCGCCTCCAGGGCACGCGTGACCTGTGAGATATTTTTAACACTACGGATTCGCATCCGCATTTCGCGGGCAGAAGCCATACTCTTTCTTTATCCTATTGCCAGGTAGCCTGGAAAGCTACCAGCGCCTCGCGCAGGCTCTGTTCGTTATCTTCGGTTATTCGGTTGTTAACCGCAATACTCCTGGCAAGCGTGGGATGGGAATTGGCAAGATAGCGCATCAGCTCCACTTCCCATTTCCTCATCTTTTCAACCGGCACGTTATCGGCATAACCATTGGTCCCGGCAAAAAGAATGATGACCTGGTGCTCGAGGGACATGGGTTCGTATTGGGGCTGCTTGAGGATTTCCTGCATGCGCTGTCCTCGCGTCAGTTGGTACTGGGTGGCTTTGTCCAGATCGGAAGACATGAGCGCAAAAGCTGCCAGCTCGCGATAAGAAGCCATATCCATGCGGAGCTTGCCAGCCACCTGGCGCATGGCTTTCTGCTGGGCAGAACCGCCAACACGCGAAACCGATATGCCCACGTCCACTGCCGGGCGGATGCCGGCGTTAAACAGATTGTTAACCAGATAGATCTGCCCATCGGTAATGGAGATGACGTTGGTGGGGATATAGGCTGAGACGTCACCGAGCAGGGTCTCGATGATCGGCAGCGCAGTCAGAGATCCACCGGAACCGGCAAGTTTTGCCAGCTTGTAATTATCAGGATCCTTCAAGGCGTTACAGGCCTGCTCGGCATCATGTCGCGAGCGAGGTCCGGTGTAAAGACGTCCATCCACGGCATCTTTTTCCACAGCCTGGCTAGCTTCGAAATCCTTCCCGACAAGGACATACTTGTTTGCCAGGCGGGCGGCGCGCTCGAGCAGCCGGGAATGGAGATAGAAGATATCACCCGGGTAAGCTTCCCGCCCCGGCGGGCGGCGGAGGAGGAGCGATACCTGGCGATATGCCCAGGCATGCTTGGAAAGGTCATCATAGATGACGAGTGCGTCGCGCCCGGATTCCATGAACTCCTCGCCAATGGCACACCCTGCGTAAGGAGCAATGTATTGCAGCGAAGCGGATTCATCAGCAGCGGCGATGACAACAATGGTGTGCTCCATGGCTCCGGTTCGCTCGAGCAGGGCCACGGTGCGGGCCACCGCTGCTTTTTTCTGCCCGATGGCCACGTAAATGCAGGTGAGGTCCTTGCCCTTCTGGTTGATGATAGTATCAATCGCCAGGGCGGTCTTACCGGTCTGGCGGTCGCCAATGATCAGTTCACGCTGCCCGCGACCGATTGGAATCATCGAGTCGATGGCTTTGATGCCGGTCTGGACGGGAGTATCCACGTCCTGGCGCTGCACCACACCCGGTGCGATGCGCTCAATTGGCCGGAAACTGGAGGCCTGGATGGGACCTTTACCGTCCACCGGATCTCCAAGAACATTAACCACCCGTCCGATCAATCCATCACCCACCGGGACCGAAGCGATGCGCCCGGTGGCCTGGACGGTCATGCCCTCGGATATCCCAGAGTAATCCCCCATAATAATGATACCAACGGCATCCTGTTCAAGGTTGAAGGCAATACCCATCACGCCGCTGGCAAACTGGACCAACTCCTGGGACTTGACATTCGCCAGACCGGAGACTTTGGCGATCCCATCCCCAGCCTCCAGTACGGTACCGATATCGGCAATGCCAATCTTCGGTTGGAAGGATTCGATCTGTTTTTGCAAATCACTGGAAATCTTTTTTGCGAGGTCT
>JBGOZL010000171.1:0-5440 GCA_041480185.1 Anaerolineae bacterium | reverse complement strand
CGATGGGGATCATCTTCGGGGCGGCCTGCGCCCTGCCGCTGTTGTTCACTTTCTTCGGAACTCGCGAAAAACCGGAATATGCCACCCAATCCCAGCCAAGCCTGCGCGAGTCGCTGCGGGCTGTTTGGAGAAACCGGCCCTTCCTGTTTGCAGCCGGTATTTTTCTCTTCACCTGGACCGCGGCAGACATCATCCAGGCCTTCCTGCTGTACTTCCTGAAATACCGCATGCACCTGGAAGCGCAAAGCGACATCATCCTGGGTGCCATATTCATCACCGCCTTGCTGGTCCTACCATTCTGGGAATGGGCCTCGCGCAAAACGGACAAGCGCAAGGCCTACGTGGCTGGGATGATCTTCCTTTCCGCAATTATGATAACGCTGATCTTCCTCAGCCCGTCCGCAGGGCTGCCATTGGTGCTGGTCATGTCAGTATTGGCCGGTATTGGCGTCTCGGCCATCCATGTGCTGACCTGGGCGATCATCCCCGATGCGGTCGAAGTGGATGAACTGGCTACCGGTCAGCGCCACGAGGGTGTCTTTTACAGCCTGGTTTCGCTATTCAAGAAAGTGGCCTCCTCCATCGCCATCCCGCTGACCCTGCTCGTCCTGGACTGGAGTGGCTACGTATCAAATTCCGCCACACAGAAACCTTCGACCATCCTCGCCATCCGCATCCTGACCGGACCGGTCCCTTCGGTGCTCCTGCTGGGGGGGATCATTTTTGCGCTCTTCTATCCACTCAGCCGCGCAGGTCACGCGCAGGCACGAGCGGAAATCCAAGCGAAGCGGGAAAAAGCTGTCTCAGATTAGTCCAAACATGAATCCAAACAGCCGCGTCCATTAAACGCGGCTGTTTTTTATTACTAGCGGGAAAAGGTTATAAACCTCAACCCTCTTATTGCTGAAAAAGTCAGGATTTAATAAAAAGACTCGCGATCGTAAAGATGGAGGCGATTAAAATCAATATAGTACAGACGATCGCAAAATATTTCTGAAAGGCATTGTTGACATATTCCCCCATCAATTCTTTATCGCTCGTAAATCGAATGAGATAATAAAAAATCGGCGGGAGGGTGAAAGCGCTGATGACCTGGGTGGCGATGATAATTTTGAACAACGATACTGCCGGGAAAAGAACAATAATGCAAGCCAGGATCAATTGGATCAAAAAGATAATATAGAAAGTCTTGCTTTTTTTGAAAGAATCGTCCAGGCTCCCGGAGACGCCGAAGAATTCGGCAAAAGCGTACGCTGTCGAGAGGGAGACAACCACCAACCCCATAAAACCTGCATTCAAAATGCCGATGCCAAACAGCTCCCCTGCCAGGTTCCCGGCAAACGGCTGGATGGCCTGGGCAGCTTGTTCTCCGGAAACAAGGGCGACACCATGGACGTAAAGCGTTGCGGCGGTGGCGACAATCATAAAGAAGGAAAAAAAGTCGGTCAAGAAAGCGCCCCAGTACGTCTCCAATTGGGAATAACTCACTTTGCCTTTCTCGATCTTTTTATCAAAGGAAAAACTGCTAATGAAGAATTGCCCCCACGAGGTGACGGTTGTGCCAAGCACACCCATCCCAATGAGCAGGTAATCGCGGAGATATTCGGAGGTAACCGTAACTCCGTGTGGAAACAAAATGTTTCCCAATGCCATTCCCCAATCCGGCCGAGCCTTTACCGCTGAAACAATGTAGACTATGAAAAACAAGCATGCCACCAACATGAAATACTGGATAAATTTGTAATTCCCTTTTACGATCACCAAATAGGCGACTGCGCATACCAGGATCACCATCGGAGCAGGCGGGATATGGAATAACTCAGCCATGACCTCGAAAGCAGCCGCATCCACGATCAAGATACCCATATTTGCAATAAAAAGGGCCAGGAACATAAGTACAGATGCGTTGACACCGTGACGCTCCCGGATCAAGTCCGCCAAACCCCTGCGGGTGACAATGGTTAGACGAATCCCCATTTCCTGCGTAATACCCAGAAGAACGGTGACAATAAGGAGGAGGAACAAGATGGGATAGCCAAGTTTCGCACCAGCGACGGCATACGTGGCGACCCCACTGGCATCGTTATCCGCCATGGCAGTGATCGTCGCAGGGCCAAAAATGGATAAGAAGATTAAAATCCTTTTCCAAAACCCCGGAATTAATTTATGCCTGGTGGGATGTTGAATTTGAGTCATAGATATCTCATTTATTACAAAGAAGGAGTGGCGACAGGAGACCTGTCGCCACAAAGTTTTTAAAATGAATGCCCGCTTCAAAAACCAACCGAACCCAAAAACCTCTAGACATTCATAAAATATGATATCAAGGTTGTAACCGAAGCGATCACGATGATAATCGTGCAGACGACGGCGAAGTATTTTTGAAATTTGTTGTTGGCAAAATTGCCCATGAGATCACGGTCATTGGTCAGCTTGATCAGGTAATAGAAGACCAGTGGAAGAGCAATTGCATTGATCGTTTGGGTAACGATCGCCACTTTGAATAAAGACAGCTTCGTGAAAACTACAATCACGCCCACGATAAAAAGCTGCAAACCAAACAGGAAGTAAAATGTTTTACTTTTCTTGTAACTGTCGTTGAGGCTTCCTGAGAGTCCAAAGAATTCAGCAAACGCATAGGCGGTGGAAAGCGAGACGATAATCACGCCCATAAAGCCTGCGTTGAGGATGCCTATGGCAAACAATGTACCAGCCAGTTCGCCTGCAAAAGGTTTAATTGCCAGGGCGGCCTGTTCGCCTGCCTCGAGGGGGATGTGATTGATAAAAAGCGTGGCGGCTGTTGCAACGATCATAAAAAAAGAAAAGAAATCAGTGAGGAACGCGCCCCAATAGGTTTCGAGTTGGGAATAATTAATCTTGCCTTTCTCTATTTTCTTGTCATACGCAAAACTGCTGATAAAAAACTGCCCCCAGGGAGTAATCGTCGTCCCTAAAACGCCCATGCCAATCAAAAGGTAATCGCGTATATACGCGGAATTAATTGTGACACCGTGAGGATAAAACAAGTTGCTAACCGCCAAGCCCCAATCCGGCTTCGCCTTGATCGCCGAAATAATGTAGGTGATAAAGAACAGACTGGCAAGCAGCATGATGGCCTGGGTGATCTTATAGTTCCCTCTCACGATAAAAATGAAAGAAATCACCAGGATGACCAGCACGGATGGTATGGCTGGCAAATTAAGCATTGTGCTGGTGGTCTTGACCGCGGACAGATCCGTGATCAAAGTGCCGAGGTTGGCGATCAGTAGCGCGCCGAACATGAACATCGCCGTCCGGACTCCGAACTTCTCCCGGATTAAATCGGCCAACCCCTTGCGACTGATGATCGCCAGGCGCATCCCCATTTCCTGGGTGACTCCCAGCAAGATGGTGATTATGACCAACAAAAATAGGATTGGGTAGCCAAGCCGGGCCCCAGCAATCGAATAAGTGGCAACTCCCCCTGCGTCGTTATCTGACATGGCGGTAATGGTCGCCGGGCCGAAGACGGACAGGAAGACCAGTATATTCTTCCAGTAGCGCTGGAGAAAGCCGCGTTTAACGATGACGTTGGTCATAGATCCCCATTTTGAAATCAGCGGTAGAAGCGCGGCAGGCGTTTCTTCCAGGCGGTGGGAATGATCTTGTCGAGGGCATCGTCGGCAGTGACAATCCCATGCAGGTGGTTCTGGTCATCCACCACCGGGACTGCGAGCAGGTCGTATTTAGCCACCGTCTGAGCGACGGTTTCCTGGTCGTCAGTTAAATTCACGGTAATAAGATGTTTGGTCATGAAGTCTGAAACCATTTGACCGGGCTTGGCGAAAATCAGATTATTCAATGAGAAGGTGCCGACGAGGCACTGGTCAGAGTCAACAACATAGACGTAAAACATCGTCTCAACTTCGTCAGCCATGCCATGCAACTGCTTGATCGCCTCGGAAGCCGTCAAATTAGGTTGAATGGATGCGTACTCTGTTGTCATAATCCCACCCGCAGAGTCCTCGGGGTAAGTCAGAAGTTTGCGAACATCGTCGGCATCCTCTTTCTCCATCAAGGCCAGCAAATCTTCCTTGCGTTCCTTGGGGAGGTCGCCGAGCAAGTCTGCCGCTTCGTCGGGTTCCATTTCTTCCAGCAAGTCTGCCACTTTTTCATCCGACATGTGCTCGACCAATTCAGCCTGGAATGCCGGTTCCACCTCTTCCAAGGTGTCCGCCAAGTGAGGGACATCCAGCGTATCCAACAATTGACCGCTCTCCAATTTATTCAGGTCCCTGACAATTTCAGCCAGGTCGGCGGGGTGTAAATCATGGAGTTTCTCGGCGGGGACGCGTAAATGCATCTCCTGGTCGCGGCGCATCAGTTCAACATCGTCCCAGGCTATCCCCTTCTTCTTAAGGTGACCGGTCAGAAAATGCGCCAGGCCGACCAGTCCCATCCGCCGGATAATCCCCACCCACGAAACGTCCACGTTGCTGACATAAATCGTCCCGTTGACGCGCACCAGTTCCACATCGTTGACACGCACAACCCGCGCGCCATCGGTATCTATGATCTGCTTATCCAGCACGTCGCGTGAGAGAAGGACATCATCCTCTTTCAAATCAAATAACGGAGCATCGTCCAACCGGTATTTCAAAGGGATGACCGGTGAGAGCAGAGCTGCGACCGCCATAAGTGGCAGGATGCGTGTTCCCCCCTTGCCTACAACAGCCACTGCTTCAATCAGCGGGTGCGGAAATTCCGCCCAGGGCCGCACAATTACATCGGATAATTTGCCAACCGCCATCCCGTCGAGGTCAGTGACGGGTCGACCAATTATTTCGCTCAAATAAGCCATGGAACACCTCCAGAAACCAGAGGACTGCATCAGCAGTCAAAAATGGCGGTAATGGAATGCCATAAAAGCAAAACGCCGCCTGATGCGTCAACAGAAGGCGGCGTTTCTTGGAGCTGAACCCAGGACCATCCATTTGGCTGGTATTCCCCAGAAAAACAAAATCCCAATCGGAGGTAAGGTGATGCACGCGCGTACGCCATCCATCTGGTCCAAAAAATGCGCTTTCTGTCCGTTTGTTATCGAATATAGCGGAATAGCATCTGCGTCCACGCGATCACCTCCTTCCACTGAAAATTTTGATCTGTTAAATACAGTTTCGTGCTCCGTCCAAAAACCAGGGCTACATCAAATAAAATGTAAAAACCTCCAACAATCCAGGAGGTTTTGAAAACATCAATACAACCCTCGGGTTACCCGGGGGCACCTCCTGGTCGAGCTTTGGCACTGCGTATCGTAGGGTACCAGCTCCCAGCCACTTTGAGCGGGGCCTTAATCCGGCCCGGCCTGGTTTATCCCTTGGCGTCTTTCGACGTTTCGGGACAATGGCCTGTTTATCACGCAGACGCCTCGCCTAACGAGGTATTTAATTATCATGAGGAT
>JBGOZL010000170.1:0-5476 GCA_041480185.1 Anaerolineae bacterium | reverse complement strand
TTGGCGATTGTGGTTGTTTTCCCCGACCCATTCACGCCTACCAGCAGGATTACTGCTGGCTTTGATGAAAAATCCAGGTTGGGAGGAGCATCCAATCGGGAGCGCAGATCCTCTTCCAGCACGGATTGAAGTTCGACAGTGTGGATCAGTCCTCGGGCTCCCACGGCCGTATGCAACGAATCGATCACCGACTCAGTTGTCTCCATTCCCAGGTCAGCCTGAATAAGCAGACTCTCCAATTCTTCCCAGGTATGGTCGTTAATTTCTGTTGCCCCAAGCAAGCTGGACAATCGTCCAAAAGCCGCTTTACTGGTACGTGAGAGTCCGTTTTTCCAACGTGAGAAAAGGTCAGGCATATCGGGCAGATTATACTTCAAGAGCAGGCGACACTAATCTCAGGTGGTTCATACTAATATTATTTGCAGTTTGACAAATATGTAACTTTCCCTGTCGCCTTGCATCTTAAGTGATGTTGAACGATATTATAAATCGATGAAAGTTTATTAAGATCAATAAAATTAGCTCTATAAATGATCTATGATATACTTTCGAAAAATATTGCCTTAGAGGAATTATGAGCGAAGGTTTGACGGAAATCACGGCAGCATGGCAAGGCAAAATGTCGTTTCTTGCCCGGAACGCTGTCGGCGGTACCGTCCAAATTGGCACAGTTGATGGAAAGCCGGGTGTGAGCCCTATGCAGCTATTATTGGTTGCCATCGCTGGGTGTACCGGAGATGATATTCTGTCGGTCCTTCAAAAGAAACACGCCGATCTCACTGATTTTCAAGTTCGAGTAAGCGGCAAACGAGCGACTGATTACCCCAAGATCTGGACGAATATTCACATTACTTATTTGTTTTGGGGTAGTGCCATCCTGCCGAAGGACGTTGAACAAGCCATAGACCTTTCGATAAAAAAATATTGCTCGGTAGGTATTATGCTTGGGAAATCAGCTGAAATTTCATCCGAATATCAAATTTTGTTACCCGGTGAGGCAATTAATTTAGAAGAGGAAAAATGAGCGAACCAATTCATGTAACCGATGCGAACTTTGAAAAAGCTGTCATGCAGAATCCTACCCCTGTTATTGTGGATTTTTGGGCACCTTGGTGCGGTCCGTGTAAAATGGTCGATCCAATGCTGAAAAAAATCTCTCAGGAATTGGGTGACAAACTTATAGTCGCCAAGGTAAACACGGATGAAAATCCTCAATGGGCCACCCAGTTCGGGGTTCAAGGAATCCCGACTATGCTTTTCGTTTATGGCGGTAAGATTATTCACCGGCAGGTAGGCGCACTACCCGAGAAAATGTTGCGCGAAGCTGTAACCCAGTTCATGGAAGTAACCACCCAACCAAAGTCGTAAATAAAAAAGGAATCGAAAATAAAGAGACGCTGATTATTAGCGTCTCTTTTATTATTCTATTAACCCTTTGTTTTTTGGAAAAAATCAGCTCTCTGTCGCTCGTTCGATTTTTGCACCCAACGATCGCAATTTCTCGTCGACCCGCTCGTAGCCACGGTCAATCTGCCCGATGTTTCGGATGGTGGATTTGCCATCAGCTGCCAGGGCAGCCAGCAGCATCGCCATTCCAGCTCGGATATCCGGGCTTTCGAGTTTTTCTCCATAAAGCCGGGTGGGACCGTTAACAATGCATCGATGCGGATCGCATAGGATAATTTGCGCACCCATACCCTTGAGCTTGTCGGTGAAATACATTCTCCCTTCGAACATCCAGTTGTGGAAAAGGACATTCCCTCGCGATTGGGTGGCCAGCACAATGGCGATGCTCATCAAATCAGTAGGGAATGCCGGCCAAATATTTGTCTTGATCTCCGGGATGGCCCCTCCCAGGTCGGTCTCTATCTTGAGGCGCTGTTTTGAAGACACCAGTATATCATCCCCATCCACGCTCCAATCTGCACCCAGCCTGCGGAACACCATACGGATCATGTCAAGGTATTGCGCACCGGATTTATGTATTTTCAATTCACCATGTGTCACCACGGCTGCACCGATGAAACTGATGACTTCGAGATAATCCGGCCCAATTGTAAATTCACCGCCATGCAGGGTTTCCACCCCATTAATTGTCAGGCAGTTAGATCCGATACCAATTATGTTCGCTCCAAGGTTGTTAAGCATTTGACAAAGTTCCTGAACATGTGGTTCGGATGCCGCGTTGCGTATCACGGTTGTCCCTTTGGCGGTGACAGCTGCCATGATGACATTTTCCGTGGCCGTAACCGAGGCTTCGTCAAGTAGAATATTGGCACCTTTCAAGCGTTTGGCCTTGAAGTCAAATGACCGGCGGTAATGGATTTCTGCGCCCAGGGCTTTAAGAGCCAGGAGGTGCGTGTCTAGCCGCCGGCGGCCGATCACGTCTCCACCTGGAGGGGGCAGATGCACTTCACAGGATCGGGCCAGCATTGGACCGGCAAGCAGGATGGAAGCCCGGATTCGGGCACATAAGTCCGGGTCAAGGTCAGCCGGTCTCACTATTTGGGCGGTTATCCGCCAGGAGTTGTTCCCCAGGTCCTCCATTTTCACCCCCAGGCTGGCAACCAGTTGGCACATGTCGCGTACATCCCGGATGTTGGGCAAGTTATGCAAAATGACCGGCTCATTCGTCAGCAATGTTGCAGCTAGGATGGGAAGAGCTGCATTTTTGTTACCTGACGGGGTAATTTCACCATTTAGTGGATTTCCACCTTCAATGATAAATTTCTCCACTGGGACCTCCTGCAAATTTGTGAGCACAAGGATTGTAAGGGATTTTTCCTCTTGCGCCAAGTGGGCACATAACCTGAATTGTAATCCATGTGTACAGCAAACAAATATATTAAGACCTCCCCTCTTGATTCCGGCTATAATCAGGATATGTATTATACAGTTATCATTCCCTTGATTCTTGGTTGGCTTTCTGGATGGCTCGTTAATTACTTCGCTGATGTACTGCCCTTGACGAGAAAATTATCCTATCCAGTATGCCCTGCATGCCAGACACAGTTCAAATGGTCCGATTATTTACTCTTCCGCAAATGTTCGCACTGCGGAAAACGTCGTAATCTGCGGACCTTTATTATTCAGTTCTTGATGGTAGTTGCCACAGTTTGGATTTGGATATTCCCGGGTCAGGCACTCCCCTTCCCGTTGGGATTAATCCTGTTGATTTTCCTGGCAGTCGTGCTCATCATTGATCTGGAGTATCGGGTGATCTTGCATCCGGTCAGTATCATTGGTGCGGTTCTTGGCCTGGCCATCGGAATTTTCTTGCGCAGCGGACAATCCCTTACGATTGGAATTACCTCCACTCTCCTGGGTGGCACGACCGGATTCGGAATCATGCTGGTCTTTTACTTCCTCGGGGAAGTTTTCGTGAAACGTATGGCGAAAAAACGCGGCCTGTCGTCGGACGAAGTGGCACTGGGTTTCGGAGATGTAAATCTTTCTGGGATCCTCGGATTGCTGCTTGGCTGGCAATTAATTTTTGTTTGTCTCTTTTTTGCAATTCTGGTCGGTGGTTTGGTGAGTCTGGTTATCATAGTGGGTATGCTGATCGCAAAAAAATATAAAGCTTTCACCGCCATACCTTACGCACCCTTTTTAATCTTAAGCGCTGTCTATTTTCTTTTTCGATAAGTACAGGTGATCGGGACTCTCTCCAAATAAAAAATAGAGCCATCCGGCTCTATTTTTTATTTGGATCATCCTCCGGTAGTGGTTTCAATGGAGCTGTTCCAAGACGGTAACCAAACCCCCTCACAGTCCTCAACCAGACGGGGTCAGATGGGTCAAGTTCCAATTTTTTACGCAGCATCAGTATATATCGTCGGACAAGTGCCGGGTCACTTCGGTTTCCACCCAAGACTTCGCGCATCAAATCTTCATCTGACGCCACTTTGCCCTTGCGCTCCACCAGCACCTCGAGCAAACGAAACTCCGTGGGAGTCAGCTCAAGTGTCCGGCCGCCGACCGATGCCTGGTATTTTTTCATATCCAGCAGGATTTCTCCGTGAGCGATATAGCCAGTTTCTTTTCGTTCACTTTGCATCCGTCCAACCACGGCTTGAATGCGTGCCACCAACTCGGCAAAACTAAACGGCTTGGTCACATAATCATCCACCCCAAGATGGAAGCCACGCAGTTTATCCGCCTCGCTCGTTTTTGCGGTCAGCATGATGATGGGTAAATCGGACAGTTCGCGCAGCCGGGTACAGACTTCCCACCCATCCATTCCGGGTAACATTACATCTAAAAGAACCAGGTCTGGTTTCTCGCTGTATGCCAACCGTAAAGCTGTCGGACCATTCGATGCTTCTATTACTTTAAACGCGGACTCGCGCAGGTATTGACTCAATAAACGCAAAAGCGTTGGGTCATCATCGATTAACAAGATCTTTGTGCTCATCTGGTCACCTTAAGCAAGAAATAAAACCGGGCGCCGCCTTTGGGAGGTTCTTCAAATGCAAGTTCACTTCCCATGGCCTGGAGCATGCGCTGTGAGAAATACAGACCCAGGCCGTATCCATAGACTGACTGCGAATCTTTGGCATCCAATCTTTGAAATCGTTGGAAAAGAAGGGGTACCTTTTCTTTGGGGATGCCTGGTCCATGATCAGTCACTTGAACTCTCAGTCTTCCGTCTTGCGGTATGGCATCCACGGTTACATCTTCCTCTGGAGCGTATTTTAAAGCATTGTCCACCAGGTGGTTAATTACACTCGTCAAGAACTCTGGATCGGCGATGACTGTCGGTAGGTCTTCCGGCAGGTCAATTTGGATTCGCTCCGCTCCTGGAACGTTTATAAATTGACGTAATACATTCTCCACAATAGCTGCAAGGGATACCGGAACTGGATGCACTTCCAAACGACCTGCTTCCATGGCAGAAAGGTTCAGGATATTTTCAACAAATCTAGTCAGCCTCTGGACTTCATTCTTCATAAGAGCAAGAGGCTCCAGGTCAGGGATGGAACGACCTTTGCGATTGAGTAAAAGCTCTAGTCCACCGTTCAAGCTGGTTAACGGGGTGCGTAATTCATGGGACACCATCGAAACGAAATCACTCTTCAATTTGTCAAGCTCCTGCAGCATGGTATTTTGCTCTTCTAGTTTGCGGTAAGCTTCCTGCAGGGTGCCAGTGCGTTCCTCTACTTTTTGCTCCAATTTATCGTTGAGGTTCTCTAATTGTCGATAAACCACTTTTACCTCATCATAAGCCGTCTGGACCACTTCTTGCTGCTGTGTTTGCTCGCTCAAATCGTGCGCGGCTCCCGCAATTAAGACCTTCCGTCCATCGGAAACGATGGGGCTCAAGGATAGAAGGAATGGTGTCTGGATTGGGGATAAAGGAATCTCGAGGGTGCATTCCTGCAGAGAAGCGCGCTGCAATAATTCCGGAGGCAGGTACTTTTCATTAAAAATACTCGTCAGGGAACGCCCCACAATTTGATTTTCCTCCTGTAAAACA